>JAPLOC010000197.1:0-9277 GCA_026692825.1 Planctomycetota bacterium
GACCACGCCGCCCTGGCCGTGGTGGTCGCGACCTGTTTCAACCACGACGAATTCGTGATCAAGCGCTAGAGTCGGTCACAACGCCAGCCAACCGCGGGCGGCGTCGATCAGTTCGTGAAACCAGGCGTAGACCAACGGCCGGTGTCCGCAGTCGATCTGGGCGGTCACTCCGGAACCGGGACGGGGGTCGTGAAATTCCGACGGAGGAACTTCGACCCGAATTCTGACGAATGGTTCGTCACCCGGTTCGCGTTCCACCGCCGACGCGACCCGCGTTACTTTGGCTACGTGCGACGTCCCCGGATCGATCGCCAGGACATACGACATTGGCAGACCTTCGGGCTGGTTTTGGGACGCGTCCAGAATATGCCCGGCGCGACGGTTCGCGACCCGCAGTTCCAGCGTCCAGGCACCGCTCACATCCGCGACGCTGAGTAACATCTGACCCCGGCGCACGGGCCGTCCCTGCAACAGGTCGGCGGCGTTCCAGGTGAGTACTCGGCCGGAAATGGGACTGCGGACGTCCAGTGTGGACTGCTGCTCCTTCACCAGCCGCAGTTGTTCGCGCAGACTGGCCAGTTGCTCACGGAGTGCCGATTCGTCGCCACTCAATTGATTCGAACGTGAATCCCGATCGGGGCGATCGCCCCCGCCGGCTCCCCGGGCCGCTTCGATCGCGCTCAGTTTGCGGCCCGTGGTTTCCAGTTCCCCCCAGACCCGCTCGTACTCCAGTTCCAACTCCGGACTCCGCAGTTCCAGCAGCAAATCGCCCTCGGCCACTTCCGCCGCGTGTTCGACATTCAGGCTCGAGACTCGCGCGTCGACCGGCGCGAAGAGGTCCCGCCGGGCCACAGGCTGCAATTCCCCCCGCGCTTCGATTTCGAAGCGGACGGGCCAGCAGGCGATCGCGACGATTGCCACGGCCGCCGCCAGCCACCAGCGCCATCGTCGGGCGGGAGCCGTGGCGTTCTGCCAGCCCTTCCCCAACCACCACCGCGACAACGGAATTCGTCCGACCATTCGGGCCGCCGCCAGACTGGCCGCGATCAGCGGGGCGGCCATCGGGACGACCTGTCGCGTCATCGTCCCTTCAGGCTCCGAAAATCCCTCGACCAGCAGCACGCCGACAATTCCAGGGGTGTCAGGCTGGTCTCCCTGGGAAGAGACCAACTCCAGCGGAACCATCCCCAGCCAGCGACTCCCCGCAGTGTCGAAGTAATGTGTCACCACCGCTGAATCAATTTCGACGGACTCGGATGAACCACTTTCCAGCCACACGGAGGCGTGCTGCGCGACAATCGCCTCAGCCAGCCGTTCCATCGCCAGCATGGCATCCCCCCGTCGGCTGACCTGATCGGCCCCGCTCACCGCGATCACCCGACATCCCCCCGTTCCGGTTGTCAGGAGGCTGACCCGGTCACACTGCGCCAAGGGGCGCAGGTCGTGAACGATTCTCTTCCCCAGTCGATCGACCGCGAGTTCCTGCCTCCAACCCGCCGCGACTTCCACGAGGCGCTGCCAAAGCGCGTCTCGCGCGGTCAACTGGGCGAGTCGCTCTTCACGAAAGAAATCGCCGCACAGTTCGCCGACCGACTTCAGCACCTCCCCCGCCCAACTGCGACTGGCCGCGTCGCGAAATGTCGCGGTCAACTCGAGAAGTCGCGTCGCATGTTCGTCGAAATCGATGACGCAACAGAGTGACCAGGTCTCATTGGCCTCCCCGGCCGACAACAAGGATTTTTCCGCGTAGCCCCCTTCGGCAACCGCAGTCCGTAGCACCTCTTCGCGCGAAACGATTGCCTCTTCGTGACGTCGGACCGGTCCCGGTGCCGCATGCGCGTCGGCGACAATCCGGGGTGACCGCGACCGGGGCAATTCCCAAAACGTCACCGCACCGGTCGACAGGGACGCGACAATTCGACCAACCAGCGCTCTCGCGAATTCTTCGACGGGCCGCCCCTGACGTGCCAGATGCGAGATCTCCGCGAGCAATTCATCAATCCCGCGCCACGGTTCGGCGGAGTCGTGGAGCGGTGGTTCGCGGCGGGAGTTCATTCGACTCTTCGGACGAGCGGCAACAGAGTCCACAGCAGAAGCGCGATCGGCCCACAGAAGATGACGCTATCGAGCACATCCAGCAGGCCGCCAAAACCGGGGAAGAGCGCCGGGGCGTCCTTCTTGGAGACGTCCCGCTTGATCAGTGATTCGGCGAGATCCCCCGCCATGCCCGAGAGGCTCATCACAACCCCGTAGAGCATGAGGGCGGAGAGCGGTCCGGGTTGAAAATCGGTCAGTTTCAGTGTTCCCCAATGGAGCCACGCCCAGCCGCCCAGCGTTCCGCCGACGACCGCGCCGATCCCTCCCGCGATGGTTTTTCCCGGACTCAATCGTGGGCAGAGCTTGGCCCCGCCAATCGCCCGTCCGGTGAAATAGGCGGCGATGTCGCCACACTTGCTGATCACCACCACCGACGCGAGCGGAAGGTAGAGCAACTCACCATCCCAGACCCAGCGGAGCTGCGCGGTCGCCGACGTGAAAATGGCGACGTATGCCAACCCCAGAACCTCGGCTCCCAGCGTCTCGATCGTCGCTCCCGGCGTTTCGAACTGGTACATCGCTTTGCAGAACAAACCGACGAGCGACAACGAAAAGACCAATAGGGGCCACCCAAACTGTGGGGCGTGAGTGCCGGCGGACGTCCAGTGGGGAATCCAGTTCGCCAGCAGTGTCGCGACGCCAAAGATCGCCAGGAACCGCCAGTCGGTGCGAATCGTCCGCACATTGACGAGCTGGCAGTATTCCCACGCGGCGCGGGCGACCAGAACGCTCGCGAGCGCCGCCAGAATGGGTGCCCCCGTCCCCAGCTTGAGATCGAGCAGCAACAACCCCACAAACGTCAGAACCAGGATCGGTCCGACCACCAGACGCTGTGCCAGCATGGCGGTGTGTTCAGCCTTTCAAGCCGCCAAATCGGCGGTCTCGCGCGGCGAAATCCCGCAGCGCTTCGATCAAGTCGGGTTTTCGGAATTCGGGCCAGGCTTTCTGCGTGACCCAGAGTTCGGCGTAGCTGATCTGCCACAACAGAAAATTGCTGATTCGCATTTCCCCCGCCGTCCGCAGCAGCAGGTCGGGATCCGGCATTCCCGCCGTGTACAACCGGGAGGCGATATCCTCCTCCGAAATCTTTTCGGAATCGAGCTTGCCCGCCGCCGCGTCGGCCGCCAGCGACCGGCACGCGTCGACCAGTTCCTGCCGGCTGCCGTAATTGACCGCCAGACACAGTCGCATCCCCTGGTTGTTCCGGCTGAGATCGATCGACTTGTCGACTTCCCGCAGAACCCCCGTGGAAAGACCCTGGCGGCGGCCAATCATCGAAAAGACAATATCCTGCCGCATGATCTCGGCCCGCTCCTCAATGAGGAACTGCTCGAACAGACTCATGAGAAAGTCGAGTTCACGCGGCGGGCGCTTCCAGTTTTCGTGGCTGAAGCAGTAGAGCGTCAGTTGTTCGAGACCGATGCGGGCGCACTCTTCAACGATCCAGCGCACGGTCTTCACCCCCCGGCGGTGCCCTTCAACCCGGGGGAGCCCGCGCGACTGCGCCCAGCGGCCGTTGCCATCCATAATGACGGCGATATGGCGGGGAAGACGCGCGCGATCCAACCCGTCTGCGGCCAGCACATCGTCGGAATAGGGGGCCAGGGTACTCACTTCAGAGCCCCTTCATGGTCGCGAACATGCTTCATCGTGCGGCGCATCGCCACCACCCGGGGGGCGAACTGCTGCCGCGCTTCGATAAACTCTTCCATCGCCGCCGAAACGGCCACGTCCCGCTCGCGTTTGCTGGAGAGCGCGAGTCCGCGAGCGAGTTGCGCCAGACTGGTGATCAACCGCTCATTGAGACAACGTTCGACATCGGTGCCGTTCTGCTCAAGAACTTCGCAAATCTGGGCCAATTCGTGCCGATCGCGACCGCGTTCTTCGCCGGTGAGTTTCCGCTGCGAAACCTCGTCCGCATCCTGCCCCTGCTTGAGCATTTCGGAATTGACCAATCGGCCAAATGGCGACTCTTTTGATTTCAACGACCCCATCACGGCGTCACATTGCGCGAGACCTTTCTTCGCGCGGGCCGAATCGGGCCGCAGCTCGAGCGCCTTTTTGAATTGCACGGTCGCCTGCGGAATGTTCTTCATCTCCAGGTAGACCAACCCCAGGTTGACATACGCGTCGGGCTGATCGGGCTCCAGGCGGATCGCCTCGCGGTATGCGGGGACCGCCAAGGCCCACTGCTTCAAATGCCTGTATGCCGACCCCAGGTTGTAAAACGCCGCCGCCGACGTCCGCTCGACCTGCACCGCCCGCCGCAACACTTCGACCGCTTTGGTGTGATTCAATAAGCGATTGTACACCGCCCCCAAGTTGATCCAGGCCGAACCCCGGCGGGGATCGAGTCGCGTCACTCGTTCGAAATGCTTGGCTGCCAGCTCGAGATTCCCCTGGAGGTAGTGCGCGGTTGCCAAGCCGTCGTGAACATCGGGCTCGAGTTCGTCGACGGCGAGGGCCCGTTCGAACTCGGCGAGCGCGGCGGGAAACTGCCCGTCGCGCAACAGCTTGCGAGCTCCCGGTAAGATCTCATCGACAGTTTGTTCGTCCGCCATCCCGATCGTCCACGAGGCAATTCAACGCCGGGGCCGTTACCGTCGGCCAGATTTCGCTTCGGCAAACCGCGTGAGTATACCCGGTCGCCGGTTTTCGGAGCAAGAAACCTCGCCAGATCCTGTTGGAGTCTTCACACAATTCAGGTACAAACTCCACAACGTACACTTCCCGCAAGGTTTGGCCGCCTGGTCGACGCGGGGGAGTCTGCGTCGATTGCTCCGGGATTGAAAGGATTCTGCCATGCGTCATCCCGCCACGGGTCACATTGCCTCCAGGTTGGTTCTCTCGCTGCTCTGCCTGCTGGGACTGGGTTCGCAGAGACTTGTGTTCAGTGCCGACCGCGTGAATCTCGACGATGATCCGACCGACGCCCGCGTCTTCCAGGTCACTTCGACCCTCGCGGTCACAGGCAAGATCTATCCCCAGCCCGGAGCCGAGTCGGCGTTGCCCCTGAAGGTCGACGCTGGCTTCAAATTGCTGGAAAAACGCCTCGAAGGAGCCGGCCGGCAGGCCCAGGCCCTCCGATCTATCCGGTATTACGACCAGGCGGGGGCGTCGATCACAGCGGGAAAACAGGTCTCGAACGCCGACCTGCGCGACGAATGCCGGCTGGTGGTCGCCGAGGGGACTGACGCCGGTATCGATGTCTCCAGTCCCTCAGGTCCATTACAGGTTGGCGAACTCGAACTGCTGCGGACGGCGGGAGACAGTCTGGCGGTTGCGGGACTGCTCCCGGATACCGCAGTGGAACCGTCCGACACCTGGAAGCCGGCGACCTGGGTGCTGCCGGTGCTGGCGGGGATCGAAGCGGTCGAAAAGTCGCAACTTTCCTGCCGACTCGAAAAACTCACCGACGACATTGCCACGATTTCATTTCAAGGCGAGATCATCGGAGCCGTTCTGGGGGCGGCGGCGAAAGTCCATATTGAGGGGGAACTGGAGTACAAAGTGTCGCAACGGCACTGGCAGAAGTTAACCCTCACTCAGACCGAAAAACGAGCGGTGGGGGCGGTTTCCCCTGGTCTCGACGTCGAAGCAAAAATCACCACGTCCCGGCGACTCGCGAAAGCGGCTGGCCGACTGTCGGAGACCGATCTCAAGGGGGTTCCGCTGGAATCCAACGACGCCAGTCGACTGTTGGCATTCGACGCCCCCTTGTGGAACACGCGGGTGTTTCACAGCCGCGACTGGCACCTGCTGAACCAGAATTCCGACAGCGCTCTGCTCCGGATGCTGGAAAAGGGGGAGCTATTGGCCCAATGCAGCATCAAGAAACTCGCCGACGCCGAGCCGGGAAAGCACGTTCCAGAAGAGATCTTCCAGAAGGATATCCAGAAGACCCTCGGGAAGAACTTTCAGAAACTGGTGCAGGCGGAACGCTTACGAATCCGGGAGGGGCTGTATGTCTACCGCGTGGTCGCCGTCGGAACGGTCCCCATCAAGAATGAAAAAGACGAGGAAGTGCTGAACCCGATGCAGTGGAATTACTACTTGGTGGCGAACACCGACGGCCGGCAATTGGCACTCGTCTTCAGCGTCGCGCCCGAACTGGCCGCCAAATTCAAAGACCGCGACCTCGCGATCGTCGGAGGCTTGGAGTTCCTCAAGGCGGCCGGGCCGACCCAGGCGCGGGGAAAGAAGCAGGAAAGTCGGTAAGTTCCCTGGAGTGCGGGACCTTGTTCCCGCCTTTCCTTCATCCTCCCTTGACGCCCACGCCGCATGTCGGCATTCGACGTGCCAAATTCTCGGCCCCTAAGAACCTGTCCAAAATCAAAACCGCCGTTTTGTTGGGTATTACGCGGCGCAGCCGCCTTCGCATCCCGAACGGGATGCCAGAAAGTAGCCGGGGGTCGAAGCGCAGCGTAGACCCCCGGAAAGCGGCGTGACTGGAACAGCATCCCGGAGGGATGCCAGAATCGCGTTCGGCTACTTCGGTTACGATTCTTAATTTCCCGCTGTCAGGCTGGCGCGAGAGCGATTCTTTCGTATGCCGCGAAACACTGTTACCCATGCGAAAGTCTCACACGGCGACCACACTTCTGACATCCCTCCGGGATGCACGCAATTCAACAACCCTATCCGGGGGTCTCCGCTGCGCTGCGACCCCCGGCTACTGTATTGCATCCCTAACGGGATGCGACCGGCGGCTGCGCCGCCGTGGAGGTGAAGCCGTGAATCGTTGAACTTCCTCGCATTCCTCTACGAAGGCCAACACTGCGTCCCGCCATCGACCCGCAGCGCCTGGCCGGTGACGAACGCCCCCAACGGGCCGGCGAAAAACTCGACGACGCGGGCGACTTCATCGACCAGCGCGATGCGGTCGAGCGTTCCTTCGGTCGCCAGCCGGCTCGTCTCTACCTGACGGGTTCCCAGGAACCGCCCGGTGCGGGTATCACCCGGGGCGAGGCTGTTCACATTGACGTTGAACTCCCGCAATTGCATCGCCAGACACCGGGTGTATTCGACAACAGCCGCCTTGGCGGTCGAATAGATCGCTCCGCTCGCGTTCCCCTTGAACGCCGAGATCGAGCTGATCGTCAAAATGCGCCCCGACTTGCGTTCCATCATCCCTTTGGAAACCGCCTGGCAGACCAGAATCGTTGACATCAGGTTGCGATCCAGCACCGCCCGCACATCTTCATGCTTGATGAAAACGGCGTCGTTGGGGTTCGGCTTCCCCCCCGCCGCCGCGATGTCTCCCCCCGCGTTGTGAACGAGAATATCGACCGGTCCCAGTGCTGCGGTCGTCTCGGCGACAATCCGGTCGGCGTCCTCCGACCGGGTCAGGTCGCCCAGCACCCGCACGGTCGAAGTTTGGAACTTCTGTCCAATCTCGGCAGCGGTCGCGGTGAGCGTGGTCCCTTCCCCATACTCAGCCGGTCCGTTTTCCCGCAGGCCGTGAATGCCCACTTTGCAACCCAATTCCGCCAGACGCTCGGCGAACGCACGTCCCAAGCCCCGGCCAGCACCGGTCACGAGAGCGGTTTTTCCTTCAAGAAGTCGAGTTGCCATGCTGCGGTTCCAGTGCGGGACAGAGTCGTTGGGTGATGTGGTTTGAGAGGCAGACAATAAACGCTCTTTGGGTCAATTGTCGAACGTCCACCCGATTCTGACGCGCCGTCCGAGCGGGTCAAGGCTCGGCCAGGCGGTCGTTCCCTTTGCTCGCACATTCCAACGCGATACAGTCTCTCGCAGGAGACCGTGGAAAACGCGATCTCCGCACGGATGTTCCGCGCTCAACGCCTTCCTCCGACGGGCACTGCCCCTCCGAATCGCCCCCCAAGCCACCATGATCGTTCCTTCGTCGACCACTGGAATCAACCGCTACAGCGCCCGCATCACGCAGCCTCGTTCTCAGGGGGCGTCTCAGGCGATGCTGTACGCCACCGGCCTCAACGAGGCCGACATGAACAAGGCGCAGGTCGGGATTTCCAGCGTGTGGTACGAGGGAAACCCGTGCAACATGCACCTGAACAAGTTGGCGGCGGCGGTCCATGAGGGGGTTCAAAAGCCGGGCTTGGTCTGCATGCGGTTTAACACCATCGGCGTCAGCGATGGGATCTCGATGGGAACAGAGGGAATGTCGTATTCCCTTCAGTCGCGCGATCTGATCGCCGACTCGATCGAGACTGTCACCTGCGCCCAGTGGTACGACGCGAACATCTCGATCCCGGGCTGCGACAAGAACATGCCCGGGTGCATCATGGCGATGGCCCGGTTCAACCGCCCCTCGATCATGATTTACGGCGGAACCATCCGCGCGGGCTGTCTGGGAGACCGCAAACTCGACATCGTCTCGGCATTCCAGGTCTATGGCGAATACATCGCCGGTAAGATCAGCGACGAAGAACGTCAGTCGGTGGTGCGGAAGTCGTGTCCTGGTCCGGGGGCGTGCGGCGGGATGTATACCGCCAACACCATGGCGTCGGCGATCGAGGCTTTGGGAATGTCGCTCCCGTACAGCTCGTCGATTCCTGCGGAGGATCCGCTCAAGATCGGCGAATGTCTGGCGGCGGGGAAGGCGATCAAGACGCTGCTGGAACGCGACCTGCGTCCCCGCGACATCATGACACGCCGGGCGTTTGAAAACGCCATGGGATGGCGCTCGGCGGGTCGACCAACGCGGTGCTGCATCTGATCGCGATCGCCCGGGCCTGTGAAGTCCACCTGACGATCGACGATTTCCAACGCGTCAGCGACCGAATCCCGTACATTGCCGACTTGAAGCCGAGCGGCAAATACGTGATGGAGGATCTGCATACCGTGGGTGGCACCCCGGCAGTGATGAAGTACCTGCTCGAAGAAAAACTGCTCGATGGCGAATGCCTGACAGTCACCGGCAAGACGATGGCCGAGAACCTGAAGGATCTGGAAGGGCTCAAGCCGGGCCAGCCGATCATTCACCCGGTGAGCAAGCCGATCAAGCCGACCGGGCACATCCGCATTCTGCGCGGCAACCTGGCACCCGAAGGATCGGTCGCGAAGATCACAGGCAAAGAAGGCCTGAAGTTCGTCGGGCCGGCGAAGTGCTACAATTCTGAAGAAGAGATGCTCACCGCCTTGGAACAGAAAAAGATCACCAAGGGAGATGTGATCATCATCCGTTACGAAGGCCCCA
>JAPLOC010000197.1:9284-10617 GCA_026692825.1 Planctomycetota bacterium
TGCTGACTCCCACGTCGGCGATCATGGGAGCTGGCCTGGGGAATGACGTCGCGCTGATGACCGACGGACGGTTCTCGGGTGGGTCGCACGGTTTCATCATCGGACACGTGACCCCCGAAGCGCAAGGAGGCGGACCGCTCGCCCTTGTGCAGGATGGCGACACGATCACCATTGACGCCGATTCCTGCCGGATCGACGTCGGGGTTTCCGACGCCGAGATGGCCAAACGCAAGGCCGCGTACCAAGATCCGCCGTACAAAGCGACACGCGGCACGCTCTACAAGTACATCAAGAGCGTGAAGTCAGCCTCCGACGGGTCAACAAAGTGATCAGCCCATGCCCAAGGTTCTGATTCCCATCGGTGATGCCACCGAAGTTCTGGATACGTTGTACCCCTACTTCCGACTGCCGGAAGATGGGTACGACGTGGTGGTCGCCGGCCCCGAGGCGCGGATGTATCACGGTGTGATGCACGAGAGCCCGCCGAACGAGAACATTCCGTGTGATATCACCCGCGAGCAGCCCGCGTATCACATCCGCGCGACGGTGGCGTTTCGCGATGTGAACCCGGCCGAGTACGCGGGCCTGTTCCTGAGCGGCGGACGGGCACCGGAATATCTGCGCTACGACCAGGATCTGATGCGCATCACCCGTCACTTTTTCGAAACGGGCAAGCCGGTCGCGGTCGTATGTCACGGGGTCGAAATTGTCGCCGCCGCGGGAGTTCTCTCGGGGCGGACCATGACGACGGTCGCCAAATGCGCGCTCGACATCACGCAGTTTGGCGGGAAGTACGTCAATCAGCCGTGCGTCGTCGATGGGAATCTGGTCAGCGCCCGGACGTGGCACGACAACACGGTGTTCATGAAGGAGTTTTTGAAAGTCCTGCGCGGTCACGCGTCGTAACTGTCCACAAACGACTTCGTGGTTTGCCAAATCGCGAGACGACGTTGAACCATTGGCTCGCGGGCGTCATTCCATTTTCCGTCGTAAAGAAAATCGTCGCCAGCAAGATCAACGATTCGTCGCTCTGCCCCACAGCGCGGCGCAGCCGCCGGTCGCATCCTTTTTAGGATGCAATAGAGTAGCCGGGGGTCGCAGCGCAGCGGAGACCCCCGGAAAGCCGTATAAGTCGAGTGCATCCTGGAAGGATGCCATAAGCGTGGTTGCAGTGGGAGACTCTCCATGAGTGTCAGCGTTTCGCAGCAGGCGAAAAAAATCAATCGCCCGCTTGAATACCAAAATCGGCGGCGTTTCCGGTGGCAGCGTCAGTTGACACTCGCACGGCCGACTCCCGTTGGTCGCTGGCCGTGGAACCATTCTGCAATTCAGG
>JAPLOC010000198.1:0-1379 GCA_026692825.1 Planctomycetota bacterium
CCCGATTGAGTCGAACCCTCGGACGCGATCGCTTGAGGAACGCCAGTCCTTCATCGATGGCCGTCACGGTCCCGTGTGACAGCAGAATCGCCACCGCGAACAGACCCGTCCGCCCATAACCTCGGGCGCAATGCACATAGGTTCGCCCGGGGCGCAATGCTGCGAGCCACACACTCAACTGTTCCGGGCTGGGTGCCCCTCCGTCCAGAATGGGGCAGCATAGATACGAAGGGAGCGCGCGAATCTTCGCCGGCTCGGTGAACTCAGAGGTCAGATCGACGTAGTTGTCGACCGCGGAAATCACCGCATCGAGTTCGCCCCCCAGCAATCTGCGACCGACGAACAGATCGTCGCGGGCCTGGTTGTAGGCGGGTTCGTTCACGGTGAGTCGGGCGATGTGCCAAATCAACCGAATGACCAGGTGATACGGCAGAAACAGCAGCCAGCTCCACACTGGCAGAGTACCATCCCGGCGTTTGCCAAGCAGACGTTGAAAACCAACGGCGTGCGCCAGTCCCACCAGGAGGAAGTTGAAACCGATCCACGCATCCAGCAGCCACCAGCCGCCGCGCGCGAATCCAACAGTCAGGCAGGCGACGCCCAGCGCCGACATCACGTACTTCATTGTGCCTCGATCATCTGACGTTCCCGGCAGTTCCCGTTCCTCATGTCAGTTCGGGCGTTTGATTTTCGCCTCGCCGACGGCGGGATGTTATACTCAGTGGGGCGAAAAATGCGACACTTGGCCCGAGGCACGACCATCTGGAATCTCAGTGAACCACCTGCTGAACCCGATCTCGTCGATCAGAAGGATGCCCTGCGGAAAGGACTGGGTCGTGCCGCACTGTGGGCTCAGGCAGGTCAGCTCGATCACGCTTTGCTCCATGCCGCGTGTCTCAGCGATTGGCGATACGATAAACAATCCGACGACAATCGTGCCACGTACTTGTGGAAGCTCCTCGAGCTGACCGGCATGCGCGACGAGCTGCGGTTTCCGGTACTCCACAGGCTGGGAGAATCAGTTGACCCGGATATCACCTGGCAAATGTACGGGCTCGCCTACCAGTATGCTTCGGCGGGAGACACTCTGCATCGACAAGCCATTTACGCCCACTACGCCCGGCTGTGTCGATTGGATAAGGGCTGGTCCCCGGACGGTTACGTACTCGCTCTCGATGGATTCGCGGGGTTCGAATTTTGCCTGGCGCAACGTGCCGCCGCGTTGCGATCGCGTGACTGGGTCTGGGAGGATGAGGCGTTGATCTCGACAGCCAAGGAAGAATTCGGGCAAGACAGGATCGACCGCTATCTCGATGAATCACGGGATCCAGACATCATTCGATTTCGCGACAGATTGAGACTCGAAGGTCACAGCGACG
>JAPLOC010000198.1:1417-15300 GCA_026692825.1 Planctomycetota bacterium
ACGAAGTCAGAGCGTGGCTCGACTCGCCAGTCGGCGAGCATCCGAGATACCTGGCTTTTCGCTATCGCGCGACCGATGAGGATCGCCAGCATGTGTTGGAGTGGATCCAGAGTGAAACCGATGTGCGCCGCATCGCGAGAATGTTCAACCTCCTGGGTTCGCGTGAGCTGCCCCGATTCGACGCAAATCTCTTGAGATTCTGTCTGCATCCCGATGCAGAAGTCCGTCGAAATGCCAGCCGGGCGATCGGTCGATCACAACATCCCACGATTCGAGAGTTCGCGATGGGACAGGTCGATTCGGGGATCACCGATGAAGCGGTGATGGAGCTGCTCTGGCAGAACGCGGAACCGGGAGATTGCGAACGGCTGATCCACGTCTTCCGGCTGGAAACAGATGACGACAAACGTCATGGACAACTGATGAATGTTAATGGAATACTCGAACGCTGCCCCGCCGACGAGGGATTTCCGCTGGCGCTGATCGCCTATCGAAACAACCCGTGCGGCTATTGCCGATGGTCGATTGTAGAACATCTCGCGGAGTGCGAACTCGCTCCCGAATGGCTGATCGAAGAGTGCCGGTTCGATGCGCAGGCAGACACGCGAGACGCGTTTGAGTAACTGGAGCTCGCGCATGCGATTGATTGAAAGTGTCGAAATGGCTGAAGCCGCCGATAGGGAAGCCGGCTGAAGGCCGGCTGTGCGCAATTGGAGCCAACCCGTTCCACCCGAAGGAAGTAGAAATCGATCCACGTGTCCAGCAGTCATCAGCCGCCACCCGTGAATCCAACGGTGAGGCAGGCGACGTCCAGCGCCGACATCACGTATTTCATGGGGCCTCGTTCATCTAATGCTCTGGGGGGGGTTCCCGTTCGTCATACCGGTTCGGTCGTTAGTCACTCGTGTGACCGACTGCGGGATGATAACGCGGAGCCACGCCCGTCAGGAGGCGGAATGGCGCGAGTCGCGGCGAAGAGGCGAAGCCCAGACGGGGGCCGATTCAATTCGCGACGGCCGGTTCGCTTGCGGGATTGCGCCAGCCCCGAGTGCGTCGAGCGCCGGAGTACGCACAGCGGGCCGCGCGCTCGGGATGTAGGCGTCTTTCTCCGAAAGACTGCCCCCGTTGTGCCGCCGCCGTCAAGACGACGCGCTGGGGGCAGCCACTAACCGTGATTTGAATTTCAACGCGTTTCACCTGCCAGAACCCGGGTCAATGGCGTCTTGCCACGTGTTACGTTGCTCGTCAATCGCGGTCGGAATACACTCGGGGTTACGATGTGTTCATCGTCGCTTGATCAGACCGCCCCACTTTCACGTTGAGACTCCAGGCTTGTTGATGATGCCCCACCGTCAACCCGATGCCGAGATCTCCTTCAAGTCGGCCCGCACCGTTTCATACGTCTCACAAAACCCGGCGGCCTGCGCGTCGGGGGGAACACCCCAGATCGCGCATGCGTTGGCGTATAGATCGGGCCACCAGTTCTGGTGTTGTGTCAGGCCTTGTTCACGATACTCCCCCCAGCGGCTCATTACTTTCGACCAGCAGCGGTCGCCATAGGCCAAGGCTGAATTCAGATCGCCAAAACCCTTCACGTACCATTCCCGACCCAGTTGCGCGTGCAGGACTTCATCAGCCCAGTCGAAGTCCTGAAACAGGGAAGCGAGCGCCACCCCCGACTCCTTCCCCACCTCCCACTCATAGCGTTTGCCGGTGCGGGGCATCAGTCCCTGTTCGATAAAAAACAAGACGGCGTGCCGTTCCTGCGCGGTCAGTTGCGTGTTGAGATTGAGCGACCACGTGAAGTTGATCGGGATTCGCGTCCAGTCAATTCCCAGTTGATGAAAGCCAACCTCTCCCATCATCGCGTGACGCGCTTCGTCCCAGAGTTGTCGGGACATGTCGTGGTGGAATCCCCACGGCTTCTCCGGAGACTCGACAAGAATACTCGCCATCATCTCGGGGACGTCGATCTCACGCAGCCGTTTGTAAAACAGCATGAGGGTCTTGTCCCGTGGGGAAAACCGTTCGTCGTACAGAAATGCCTCGGGATTCACACCGCCGTTGTAGGAGTCGTGAAAGCGTGCGTCACGGCGTGGAACCGGGTCGTATTGCCAAGGACGTGCCGAGTGGCATGGGGAAGGGAGTTCAGTCATCTCCTCTCCGCGCCCCGAAATCCCACCGGCACTCTTCAACGCCTGACGCAGCAGTTCACGCCAGTCGTTGACGGCTTGGGACTTATGCCCTGTCGCCAGTCCATCGATCGCACCCTGACCGAACCGCAGCATGTCGTCGACATCCAGCAGGGCGAATCGCGCGAGCCGCACGCTGGGGGCGTCGGCGAGCGGATTGGTCGCCTGTCGATATTCCTCGAACGACTCCCGCAGCGCGGGAAGCAGCACGTCGTACAACGCCACGCACAACGTATACGCGTTGGGTGCCGACCGGACTTCATCCACCGCGAGTTTCAAACCCGGGTGGGGAACAACCTCCAGTCCCAAGGGGGGGTCGCGCATCTCTCCCACGCGGGTGCGCAGCGCAGTCGCCTGCTCGGCACAGAGCCAGCCGTGATGGCTGAACGCGGTCTTCAGTTCATACAACGGCTCGGAGGTGATGCGTGCCGTCAAGATCTCGTGCAGTTGCCGAAACAGATAATGCAACCGCTTGAGCCACGCGACGCACTCATCCACCGACATCCCCGGCGCGCTCGCGGACTCGAATGAACAGAGTCCCGCGAGCGGTGGAATTTGGGGAACGACAGGGGAGTGTGCGGTGGGCGAATTGGACATGCGGGTCACTTCATCACCGCGAATTCCCGGGCGTCTCCACCCCAGTTTTTCGCGCCGGCGATCGCTCCCAGCACATCTTCCGGTCGTTCGACCAGTTGCCACATCGCCAGATGCTTCTCCGACATGAACCGCTCAGCGACACACTGCTGCATCAGTTCCTGGAGCTTGTCGAAGTAGTTGCGGGTGTTCACCAGCACGATCGGCTTGTGGTAGATCCCCAGGCGCTTGAGCGTGATTGCCTCGAGCAGTTCTTCAAACGTGCCGCAACCTCCTGGAAGTGCGATGACAGCGTCCGACTGTTCCAGCATGATCCGCTTGCGACCATGCATATCGTCGACGACCAGCAGCTCGTTGACCCCGGTGTGGCCCCATTCGATTTCCGCCATGAAGTTGGGGATCACGCCGACCACCCGTCCGCCGGCGGCCAGGGCACCGTCGGCGAGAGACGACCGTGATCTTCGCCTGGGCCAGGATCTGCCCCATGCGAAAGGCGGCGTCATGGAAGTCGGGATGCACCTGATTACTCGAGGCGCAATAGACGGCGACGCGTTGCAATGACATGGGGGCAGGCTGGTAGAGAGAGCGAACACGAGCGTCACAGCGACAGTCGAGAAGACCGGCGAGGCCAAACCCGGATCACTTGGGCGGTCGGACCTTCCACGACTCGTCGAAAAAGTCAGCGTCGGCGACCTTGCCGGGATACTGGGTTCCTGGCGGAGTCCGAATGTCAATCACCGCCCAGTCGGGCAGACGCGAGACCTGCCGGGCGTTGTTGAGATAATCGTAATCGCGATACGTGAACGAGCTGTTCAGCACGACGTAGCGATTCGCGTTGAGCGGATTGGGACAACAGAGAATCAGGCCGTGATGAGCCGACGGGAATTTGCGATTGTCGACCGCGACCTCCGCGTCGCTCCAGGTGATGGGCAACTGGCCGGCGATTTTGGCGAGAATCTTGTTCGACGCGGGATCACCCCACAGCACGAGGTTCTTGCTCGCGATGTCGGCGTCGGTCAGCGACTGGTCATCGACCACGCGGGGTCGACCGCGAAACTGCCGGCGCCAGTGTTCAATCGCACGTTCCAATTCCGACTTCACCCACCGGTCGACATCGGGATACTTCCCCGTGCCGGTCGGCGTCACGAATACGAACGAGTCCATGAAGGCATCATCAATCGGCCCTTGCAGGCCGTGCTTCTTCCGAGCGGTCTCTTCGCTGGACTTTCCAACGACCCAACTTCCCTGGTCCCGCTTCAGCGACACGCTCCAGGAACGATCGGAACGGGGACGCGGTCCCTTCACGTCTTTGCCGTCGATTGTCAATGAGACCGGCTTCGTAATGTCGAAGGGGGCTTCCCCCGGGGCGAATGACAGCGTCAACGCCGCCACGTTCGATGTCTGCACGTCGACGCTTCCCTCGGAATGCCACTGCGCGTCGACCTGGGCTTTCTGCCAATGTTCGTCGAGCGCGTCGACCGTCACCCAGTGCATGCGGTTGTAGCGCAGCGTATAGGTGGTGAAGTGAATCTCCCGCGGATTGCGATCTCGGCCGCGGGCGACGATCGAGTTGAACCGGCGTTCGATCTCATCGCGGACAACGGGATGATATGAGTGACCGGTTTTGGGGCCGATGAGATGGACCAGATCGATCCCCACGTCGGCGAGTGCCTTTTCCATCACGTCCGCCGCCTGCTTTTGCGAGTCGTCTTCACCCGAGTATGCGATCGTCGGGCAATGCCACAGATTGACCGCCCAGTCGTTGCAGTCGTACATGTGCCACAGCGTCTTCTCCCACGGCTTGGGATCGAGCGTTTCCTTCTGGAAGACACGCAGGAACTCGGGCGTTTCCGAAAAGCCGGCCCCGGGGGTCGCGCCGACAAACCGGTCGGCGTAGTGAACCGCGAACTGCCAGCAGGCCGCCCCACCCATCGAGAAACCACGCGACGCGATCCGGTCGGCGTCGATGCGATAGTTCCGTTCGACCGATTCGAGCGCTTCCAGAACGTCGATCTCGCCAGCGAATTTGAAGGCGTTGCAATACCGGCCATACGGATGCAGCACGAACCCATCGGCCGGCGCGAACACTCCGCGATCTCTCTGCCGACCCACCAGGAAGTTCACCTCACTCAACGTCTCACCCCGGCCGTGAAACCAGAGGTCCAATCGATGACGTTGCGTGCCGCGAGCGACATAGGACTCGGGAACAATCAACCCATAGGGCTGAACCGAGCCGTCGATCTTCGAGACATAGCCCCGCACGATCAGACCGGTCTGCTCGGTCCACGGAGCCTGCCCCGCCGCCAGTTGTTTCGCCCGTTCGAGTCCTTGTTTCAACAACTCGGTCGCTGACGGGAGTTCCTTTTCGTTAAAGAACTCTTGGAATTCGAGCGCGTCGGAGACGGCGCGGTGAAAGATGACGACGTCGGGGAGCAGCGCTTTGACGCGCGGGTTGGGGTTCGCCTCGAGTGCCGTGATCGCCTGCTTCAGCTCGGTCAGCCCTTTGGTCAACTCCTCGCGAACCGGTGCCGGGACTTCGACTCCCAGCAGGGGGACCCGGCGGACAGTTTCCGGGTTGTTGTCGGCGGGGCCGTCGGCGCGGAGTTGCCCGACGCAGAGCGCGGCGACCGCGAAGCAAAGCCAGCCGGCGGACCGAAACGGTCGATCAATCGTGAGACGCATGCGACAACCCAAGAGACGCGAAAAGCGGACAGAACCACGTTCGCGGAATTATCGTGCGACCCGACCACGTCGGCAACCATGGCGAGCCGGTTGGCGTCCCGCCGCGGCGGGCCGGGTGCTTCGACAAAATCGGCGAACCGGTTGGCGTGAGCCATCGGGCCACGGCTGCAGGCGTGCGACAAAAACCCGGCGACTTACGTCGGCCGGCTCGCCTTACGACGCGGGGGCCGTCGGCGTTTCGGGGGGCAACTCGTCTTCGACGCCATCTTCCGGCGGAACCCGTGCCAGTCCCACCAGTTTGTCTCCACCATCGAGTCGGATGACGCGCACCCCTTGCGTATTCCGACCGATCCGACTGACGTCGATGGCCCGAATCCGCTGGATGATGCCGTTGGAGGTCACCATCAGCACTTCATCGTTCTCCGAAACACCGATGACATCGACCACCCGACCGTTGCGTTCGGTGCAGCGGATGTTCCGCAACCCCTTTCCGCCACGTCGCTGCCGACGGTAACTCGCGCTGCCTCCCCGCGCTCCCGCTTCGTCCGCTGCGCCGATTCCACTGCGGGAGCCTCTTCGGTTGGGGCTGGCGAAGTCGCTTCTGCGGGTACCGTGTCATCTGTCACATCGTCGGCGACTTCCTCGGCTCCACCAAACGGTGTCCGCTTGCCGTACCCGTTTTCGCACACCGTTAAAAGATCCATCGCCGGGTCGGCGACCACCATCCCCACAACGTAATCCCCCTGTCCCAGGTCGATCCCCTTCACGCCGTATGTGGCGCGCCCCATGCTGCGGGCGTCATCTTGCGAGAACCGGATCGCCATCCCCTGCGAAGTCGCGATCAGCAGATCCTGGCCGGGCGAGACCAGCACCACATCAATCAGCTCGTCGCCATCTTCCAGGCGGATCGCGATGATCCCCCCCGACTTCGGCCGGCTGTATTCCGACAGACTCGTCTTCTTGACCACACCGTTGCGGGTCGCCATTACCACCTGCCGCACGTCGTCGAATTCACGCACCGCCAGACAGTTGAAGACCTTCTCCCCCTCTTGCAGGTTGAGCAGATTGACCACCGCCCGACCTTTGGCCGTGCGGTTCAACAGCGGCAGGTCGTACACCTTCTGCCAGAAGACCTTGCCACGATCGGTGAAGAACAGCAGGTAGTTGTGCGTGCTGGCGACGAACAACTGCTGAATGGGATCCTCTTCCCCACTCTTCGCGCCGGCGATACCCCGGCCACCTCGCTTCTGCGCCCGATAAGCCGACAGCTCCATCCGCTTGATGTAACCCCGGTGCGACAGCGTCACGGCCATCGTCTCTTCCGGAATCAGATCGTCCCGCAGGACGGCTCCCGCCTCTTCGTCGGTGATCGTCGTGCGACGCTTGTCGCCGTACTTTCGCTTGACCTCTTCCATATCCTCGCGAACGAGCGCCAAGAGGTTCGCTTCGTCCGACAACAGCCGCAGGAACTCGATGATGTCGTCGAGTAGTTTGCGGAACTCGTCCCCCAGCTTTTCCCGTTCCAGCCCGGCCAGCGATCCCAATTGCATCGCGACAATCGCCTCGGCTTGCGTCGCCGACAGCGTGTACGACTCGGCGGCACCACGGTCTTCGACAAACGCGGGCCAGCCTTTTTCCCCCAGCGCCCGTTCGATGAGGCCGCCGGGCACTTGCAGCGTCTGCAACCGGTCCTTCGCCTCCGATCGGCTCGGGCTGTTGCGAATTGTGCTGATCACCTCGTCGATGTTGATCTGCGCGATGAGCAGCCCTTCGACCGTGTGCTTCCGCTTACGCGACTCGGCGAGCAGGAACTCGGTCCGCCGACGCAGCACGTCGACGCGGTGCCGAATGAACTCTTGCAGCATCTGCTTAATCGACAGCGTCTGTGGGCGATTCCCCACCAGCGCCAGCAGAATGATGCTGAACGTTCCCTGCAGAGGCGAGAACTCGAACAACTGGTTCAGCACCACGTCACGGTCGGCGTCTCGCCTCAGCACGATGTGCAGCCGAACCTGCCAGTCGGGCGTATTGCGGTCGGTCAGGTCGACGATCTTCGAGATTCCCTGAATCCGGTCATCGCGAACCAACTGTTCGAGTTTTTCCCGGACGCGGTCGCGGGTTTCGAGATAGGGAATCTCGGTGACGACGATGACGTCGCTGTTCTTTTCGGTCTCGAAATGCGTGCGAGCCCGCAGGGTGATTGTCGAACGCCCGGTGATGTATCCCTGGCGGATCCCGCTCCGTCCACAGATGATGCCGCCGGTCGGGAAATCGGGACCGGGAAGGACTTCGAGCAGATCCCAGATCGAGGCGGCGGGGTCGTCGATCAGCTTGATCACCGCGTCGCACGTTTCGTCGAGATTGTGCGGGGGGATGCTGGTTGCCATCCCGACGGCAATGCCGTAGGAACCGTTGATCAGCAGGTTCGGCACCCGCGCCGGCAAAACGACCGGCTCTTGCCGTTGCTGGTCGTAGGTGGGGATGAAATCGACCGTGTCGCGGTCGAGGTCGTCGAGAAGTTCGGCGGCGACAGACGACAGGCGGGCCTCGGTATACCGCATCGCGGCGGGGGGAAGGCCGGCGAGCGAGCCGAAGTTCCCCTGTTTGTCGATCAGCACCTCGCGCATCATCCACGACTGCGCCAGTCGCACCAGCGTGGGGTAAATCGCCTGGTCGCCGTGCGGATGGTAATTACCCATCGTCTCGCCGGCGATTTTGGAACACTTGGTCCGGGAGGCCCCGGGGCTGAGGTTGAGGTCGTTCATCGCGACGAGGATTCGGCGTTGCGATGGCTTGAGACCGTCGCGCACGTCGGGCAGAGCGCGGCTGACGATGACGCTCATGGCGTACGTCAGGTAGCTCGTGCGCATTTCATCCTGAATGTCGAGCGGACGAATGCGTTCGTCGCTGCCGTTTCCGTCGGTCGACAACGTGCGGACTCCTCAGGTGGTGGGCGGACTGGAGACCCGGGACGACGGCGAAAACGCCCTCTGCGATGTCCCGGAAAACAGCGCGACCCGTGTCCTCTGGGAGAGAGAAAACGGGCGCGCGGACAGAACGGGGATTTTAGCGAATTTCGGGGAAATTCACAATCTTGTAGCGGCCCGCCCCCGAGGGTGGATAGAATCGGGATTTCGCAGACGGTCGCAGGTCGCCGTGGCGAGTTTGGCCCACGCGGACCTTCGGTCGAGATGAACAGAAAGACATGATCCATTCCCTGAAAGTTCGCAACTTCAAGAGCTTTTCCTTTCAGCGTGCCCGGGCCTGGCAGACGACGTTCCTCGCCGGCGAATCAACCGACGAGTTTGCGAATCGCCAGGAGAAATTTCGCGCCCGCGTTGGTGATCAACTTGTCTTCAATTTTCGAGGTGCGCACGGCGTACCTGCTCCCTTAGCCAGCGAAGGAACGCTACTGACTGTTGGCCTCATGACCATACTCCTTGGCCCAAAGCGGCCGCGCACCCTACTGCTCGATGACCTCGGACAGGCGCTGCACCCCCGTGCTCAGGTCCAGACGGTTGAGTTGCTTCGAGAACTAATGAAGGAATTCAACGATCTTCAGATTCTGGCGACGGCACACTCGCCCTATCTGCTCGACTGCCTTTCGCATGACGAAGTTCGAATTGTCACGTTGGACGCGCAGGGTGGGACCGTTATCGGTCGGCTGATTGATCATCCCCAGTTCGAGAAATGGAAGAACGAAATGGCCCCTGGTGAACTCTGGAGTTTGTACGGGGAAAAATGGTTCGCTGAAGCGATTACCGTGCCATGATCCGCTGTGTGATGGTCTGCGAAGCCCGTACTCGCAAAGCTGGTTCAAGACGACCCTAATCGTGAACGAGCCTGTTGGCAGGAAACGTCACTCGCAAAGCTTCGAGAGCGGGGCGAAAGATCCGGCTTGACGCAATTCCTCACGAAAATTGAGGAATTTGTCGTTCCCTTGCTCAATTCCCGAGGCGGCACTCATTGAACTTGTGGTAAGCGACAGGCACCGATCCCATGAACCCCGCACACGTTCGGGGATGGAGCATCCCGTTGGCCATTCCGTCTGAAGTGGCATCCCCTCGCCCGATTGGTGACTCAGAACTCAGCGCTTGCCACCCTTCTTTTTCGGCGACGCCGGCTTCTCGGAGGCCTTGGAAGACGACTTCGACGGAGTCGCCGGCTTCAGTTCCGCGATCCGTGAACTGAAGTCACTGGTTCCCAGATCCGGCTCGTCTCCCAGCGGGGGAACATTCTCCAGGTCGGTCCGATCCAGCTCCGACTCCTCAAACCGGGCGAAACGCAGTGTGAGCGGGGTGATGCGCCAGCCGAGTGTCGGAGCGTTTTCCAGAATCATCAGGTCGTCGCCATGCCGGCCGGCGACAATCACTTGCTGCCACTCCTTGTCCCGCCGCCAGACTTTCATCCCCCGCCGCAACTCATGCAGCGATGAGACGACAAACGTCGCCACGGGGGGCGTTCCCAACACGCTGTTCGTGGGGGCCGGCTTTCTCGTCTTGGGACGCACGCGCTTTTCACTGCCAAAGTCATCGTCGTCGTCGGGGTCGTCGATCGCGGTCGATGGGTCGGGAAAGCCGCCGTTGGCAAGCGCCTGTGCCGTAGGATCGACCGGCATCCCCTGATTCGGCGGAGGTGTGGAGTGCAGGTTCGCCCCAGTACCGTTTTGGGGGCCACCCATCCCTCGGGGATTTGTCGCTCCGGTCTGTTGATTCCAGGGGTTCCCCGCCCCACCGGCACCATTGGGGTTTTGTCCCCCCAATCCATTGTTTCCGAACCGGGGATCGTTTTGCAAAGGTCGGTTGGGAGGGATTGAGGTGTTGGAATTCGCGGAATTCCCTGATCCCTGACTCGATGAGGACGAACTCGAACCACGCGACATCGAAGACCAGACCCATCCCCCAACCAGCAGCACCAGTCCCAGCGCCAGCCCACCGCCAATTGTCCGCTTGATGAACGATGTGGTGTCAAACTCCTGAGGCTCCTCCTCGTCGCGCTCCTCTTTCTTCTTTTCGGAACGCCAGTCCCGCCCCGAGGCCGATCGTCCCCACGGTTCGTCCACCAGTTCAATGTCATCGGTCAACGGAACCGTAATCGTCCCGCCGCAATGACACAACAGCTTCTTCCCCGCGTTCGCGTCGGCGACGCGAAACGGTCGTTCACATCCCCGACAGGTGATTTGAATCCCCATGCGATTCCCCTGTTGCGTCTCAACGTGCCTGATGACGGCACTGGTCAGCCGGCGGGCGCTTTCAAACGCCCGGCCCATTCACTGTTCGGATAGGTTTCGGTCAAACGGTCGCGGGCGTCGTCGGCCCGTTCCGGATGACCGACCTTAGCCCACAACTTCGCCAATTGATACAGCGCCTCGGCATGTTGCGGTTTCGCCGCCGAGAAGAGCAGGTCGACACGCAAATAGTCCAGCACCGCGTCTTTGTCTTTGCCCATCTCGCGCAGGCAGTCCCCCTTGCGGAGAAACGCCTCGGCGTTGAGGGCGACTTCGTCTCCGTCGGCGGCGAGAATGACTTCATCCAGCATTTTGAGCGCGTCGGCCGGCTTCTGCTGAAGGATCAGCACCCGCGCCTTCCCCAGCATGGCCTCCTGCTTCTGCGCCGACTCGGCGGAACCGTCGGCGGCGTCTCCCAGTACCGAATCATACAGCGTCACCGCGTCGTCGTACTTCTTGTCGGCGATCTTCAAACGCGCCAGTTGAACCTTGGACTTTAATTTCGCTTCCTTCCAGGGGGCTTTGCCATACGCTTCGAACGCGGTCGTCGCGCGGATGAGATCCTGCTTTGCCAGGTAGAGTTCTCCCAGGAGTTGCACCGCTTCGAAGTGCCGGTAGTGTTCGCGGGTCCGGAATTCATCCAGCAACTTGATCGCGGCGTCGATCTGCTTGGGGTCGGCGAGCGCCTGCTTTCCCGTGGCGCGGGCGATACCGAACTCCAGGTCGGCCTTGGCCGCCGGGTTGGTCGACTTCGAGGTACTCAGCGACTTCTGGTAGCCTTCGATCGCTTTCGAATAACGGCCCGAGTTGTCGTCGCTACGGGCGACGGCCGCCTCGGGGGCTTCGCCCGTCCAGGCGATCGTCTGAATCTCGTTCGCCGGTATGGTGATGGTCTCTTCCTTGGGCGTCTTCACCCGGACCGTGATATCGGTCTTCGTGACCTCCGTCACGTCCCCCGAAACGTTCTTGGCACCGCGACGGGTGATCGCCTCGGCCCCATGGACTGCGGGAACGACGAACGCCAACGACAGGAGAACCAGCGCGAGCCCGCGAACGCGAGCAGTCAGCGAGAGCATGGCCGACGGTCTCAAAGAGGTGGTGATGGAAGTCATGTTTCAGGACGGGTTGGGTTTTTTCGCGGGAGGAGACGCGGGTTTCGCGGCACGGGTCGGTTTGGGGGCCGGGACTTCGATCGACTCGCTGACCGGTCGGCGCCGGCGGCGCGAACTCGACGATCGCAACATCGCCCAGACGATGCCGCCAGCGGCGACCAGCAGTGTCCCCGCGACAATCCAGGGAACAATTGAACCACCGGAGCCTTCTGTCTTCGCGGGAGGAGCCGGTTCCGCCGACTTGGCTTTCTTCTTCTTCGCGGCGGCCGCAGGTTCGGTCGATGCGACCTCGGTCTTGGCCGCTTCGGTTTTGGCAGGCTTTTTCTTCCCCTTCAGGCTCCCGCTTCCTCCTCCTTCTTTGATCTCCAGGTCGACCGGCTGGGAGAGTCCCGCGACTTCGTCGAATTTCCCGGCGTTGATCATCTCCTGCTGGATCTCGCGATACAACGTGTTGAACCGCTGGAAACTCTCTTCTCCCCCCAGGCTGGGCATCGTGGTCGCGGTCACACGGATGTCGCGATATGCCGTCCCCAGTCGGGTCCGGCGTTTCGCATCGTCCGGCTCGGCCTGGCTCCAATGAAACCGTACGAGTGCGGTTTGGTAGCGCGACGCGAAATACTTCGCCTCCAATTCGTCCGAGGCGGACGCCCCTCCCTGGTTCAGCGAGTTTTCAAGTCGCTGCGAGATTCCAAACCAGCCCCAGACGACGCGATTTTCGGGCTTGCGGGTCTTCAGATTCTGATCCCCTTCGATCGCCAGGTTCCATTTCGCCAAGTCCCCCTTCGCCCCGCGGGCGGCCCAGTCGGCATACAGCCGGGCGGCCTCTTCCTGCGCGTCGATCGCCCGGGGTCGCGCTTTCAGAATCTTCAGAATCCCCTTCTCCGCAGTCTCGAACGCCTGCTGCAACCGCTGGCAGCGTACGATCGCCAGTTGCACGCCACTCGCCTGGTCGGCGGGGGCGAAGCCGGGGGACTTGAGTTCTTCATCGAGAATCTGCTGGAACGCTGCGATCGCCTTGTTGTAGTACACGTCGGCTCGCGCCCGATCCCCCGAACCCAGCCCTTCGCCCAAATCCCGATACGTCTCGCCAATCCATCGCAACGAGTAGTACGACTGGCTGTCCTTCCGTTTGGCGACTTCATCAAGAAACGTCTCGAACGACTTCAGCACGTCGGCCAGTCGCGGATCATGGGCGGCTTGCAACCGCTGCACTTCCTTTTTCAGTTGGCTACCGAAATCGATGTAGACCTGCGTGAGCGCCTTCCCCCCGCCCCCCGAACCGCTAACGATCGTGTCCAGCTCCTTCTGCGCCGCCTGGGCCTTGGCGAGTTCGTTGACGCCAATATACGCCCGCAACACCTGGATGTACGTCAACACGCCGACGTCGACATGCTGCTTTGACCCCGGTTGAAAACTGGGGAGCGAGGCCACGACATTGAGAGGCGCATCCGCCAGCAGCCCCAGCGCCCCCTTGTAATCCCCCGCCCCATTGAGAATGGTCGCGAGCGTCAGCTTGGCCAGTGACAGATCGCGGAGTTTTGCTGGCTCGACCTGCGCCGCCTCTTTCGGCACCTGCGCTTCGAATTTGGTGATCGCCCCCGCGAGGATCTGCCGGGATTGGTTGAGCAGTTCATCGACCTGTTCACGCGGCTTGCGCTCGGCCTCGGGTCGCGTCAGTTCATGCACATAGACATTCCACCAGGCGTTCCCCGCTTTCAACTGGGCGTCAAGGAATTGGGGAGCCGACTCGGGGACGCTGGCGTACCATTTCGCCGCCTCGGCGGGCTGATTCAGCTCGGCGTACAACCCCCCCAGATTCATCCGCGCATCCTGAGCCTTGTCGCTCCCGGCCCAGTTGTCGGTGATGTAATTGCACACATTCACCACCCAGGCAATTTCGGGACCACGCCGCTCTTTCGTCTCGCGATGATAGGCCTGGATGTACGCCGCTTGCGCGAGGTACGCCGCGTCGAGCGCCAGGTCGGGCTGCTGTTTGCGGTACTTGCGCGCGACGTATTCGGCCAGCACCCCAGAGTCGTAACTGCGATCGCGCATCAGATAGAACATGTACGCCAA
>JAPLOC010000199.1 GCA_026692825.1 Planctomycetota bacterium
TCCGCATTGGTATCAACACCGGCGATGTGATTGTGGGAGATATTGGCAGCAAACTCCGCAAGGATTACACCGTCATCGGCGACACGGTCAACGTCGCCAGCCGACTGGAGTCTTCGGTCGCCCAACCAGGACAAATCGCCATTGGACCGAAAACAAAAATCGCGATTGGCGAAGAGTTTGTTTGCGAAGAACTCCCTCCCGTGGTTCTCAAGGGACGTGCCGAGCCGATCACGCCGTATCGCGTGTTCGGCAAACCAGCGACGGGCGGTTCTTGAACGGAGCCGAGGGGTTCAGCCCCGAATCAATTCGAGGAGTTCGCCTGGAGAATCAATCACCCGCTCGGCACCGTTGTCCCAGAGTTCGGCGACCGGGCGAAATCCCCAACTGACGCCGATCGCGAACATCCCCGCATTTCGGGCGGTTTGCATGTCGACCGAGGAGTCTCCAACAAAGGCGATTTCGCGTGGTTCCAGTCCCAATTCCAACGCGATTCGCAAAGCGCCGGCCGGGTCGGGCTTTTTGGGAATCTCTTCCCGCTGACCAGCGATGGCGGCGAATGGCCAAGCCTCACAAAAGTGTGCCATGCACGTTTTGGTGAACGCGTCGGGCTTATTCGAGAGGACGGCGAGTCGCAATGGACTCGCACATAACGTGTCGAGCAATTCCGCGACTCCGGCGTAGAGTCGGGTCTGGACTTTCCACGTGCGGGCATACGCCGAGGAAAACGCGCCCGCACAGCGATTGACGATCGGGACGCTGTTCTGATCCGCCGGCAGTGCCCGTTCAAACAATGTTTTCACTCCATCGCCCACAAACGTGCGATAGCTGGCGATCGGATGAACGGGATAGCCGTTGTCGGCGAGAACGAAGTTGGCCGCCGTCGCGATGTCGGCGAGGGAATCGATCAGTGTGCCATCGAGATCGAAAATCACCGCGCGATACGGGCCGAATGCGGGGGGTGACGCGGCGGCGGTGTCAATCATGTTCATTCTTTTTGTTGGGATCGACCACCCCTTCACTCAACACCCAACTTTTTCCGTCGCTACGAAACTCCACGCGCGGAACCGCCATTCCGTACTCTGTGATCACCAGGTGCCCGGTACCCTTCGGACCGTTGATGAAATAGACCACAGTCTCCTCGTTCTGTTCACGAAAGGTGGCAGGGAGATCGTAACCACCGCGTTCAATCCCTCCCAGCACTTCCGCGATTTTCTCGTTGTCTTTGTACTTCTGGATCCAGCGATTGGCATCGGAATCCATGACGGCGTGCATTCCCCAGTTGCCCACGCCAGCACAGGCGATAAACGCCAATGTCATCCCAACAATGAACCCCCACGACATCCACTTGGGATAGTGCGTCGGTTCCAACGGAAGGTCACCCGTGTCGGCGGCGGCGGATGTCAGTTCCCCTTCCTTGATCCGCTCTTCCAAATTGGCGTCGGGTGTCGAGGGATCGAGTGATTTCTGTTGTTCTTCGTCCGACATCTCATTGACCCCTAAAATTGGCCACTGCGTGATTCAAAATGGGTTGGCTTTCCCAGCCAGGGTTGGTCCCGCTCGATCCAGTCGGCGACCCAATCGATGAGCCGGCTCGCGGAAATTGAGGGCGAGCCAAAAGCGGAGAGCGACCGATCCGTACGACTGATCAGCGCGGTCTCCGACTCCGCACCCGTGAACGTGACCGGGACACCCCATCGGCTGCCGAACAGTTCGCACACCGTGCGAACCGACAACAACTCGGGTCCAGTCACGTTGACGACCCACGGGGGCGCGGTCAAGTGATCGAACGCCTGTAAGGTCTGATTATTGGCGTCCTGCTGCCAGATCGTGTTGAACCAGCCCATCGCAAGATCGACGGGTTGCCTTTGACGGACCCGCTGTGCCAGATCGACAAGTACCCCGTACCGCAGATCGCAGGCGTAATTCAACCGCACGATCGCCATCGGGATTCCCTCCCGCAGGCTGTAATAGTGATAGATCCTTTCGCGGGCCAGGCAACTCTGCGCGTATTCTCCCGCCGGCTGGAGTGTGTCTGCTTCGCGTGACCCACCCGCCCCCACTGGCGACAACCCATAGACATTGCCCGTCGAAAACACCACCAGTCGACTCTTCGGAAATCGACGACAGACAATCGACGGAATCAACGCGTTCATCGCCCAGGTCAGTGGTTCATCGCCGGTCGAGCCGAACTTCCGCCCCGTCATAACGACCAGATTCTCGACGTCGGGCAGCGCTGCGACCTGACGTTCATCCAGCAGGTCGCAGGCGATTGTTTCCACCCCACGCGATGTGAACTGGGCTTGAGAGCCCCCCGTGAATCGAGATGCGCCGATCACTCGATTCGACCGACCGGCCAGGTCAAACGCCCGGCGGGCCATCACCGACAGCGACAGCCCCATCTTTCCCCCGACCCCCAGCAGCATCAGATCGCCCGAAAGTCGGCCCAGCGCGTCGACAACACCCGGAGAGGGCCGCGACAGGTGTTCCTCGAGAGCCGCGACATTCGGGATCGAATCGGGGAGAGTTTCCGTCACCAATCGACTCCCAGCATCAGCGAATTCAATCCGCTGCCAATCCCCAATAAGGCGACACGGTCCCCTGATTGAACATGTCCCTTCTCGGCTCCCAGCGCGGCGGTCATGGGAAGCGCCGCCGCTCCGGTATTCCCGAGAAATTCCACGGTGGAAAAGTCGATCGCCGGGTTGAGACCCAATCGGTCGTACAACAGTTTCCGATGCATCCTGCCGACCTGATGCGTGAACGCTTTGGTGATGTCCTCGACGCCCCAGCCCAATGTTTCGAGAAACCGCCGCCACGTCTGTTCCGCCAGATTCACGCCCGCGTGCAACAACGCTTCGGAATCGGTTTGCATCCGTGGTCGACCGTCGCCATGTTCAGCGGCCGCGACCCCGCCCGCGCACAATTGATGACTGGAAGTGTCGGTAAGAAAAGCCCCGCCGAGCAGGCGTCGGCCGGTCCGGCTGAGTTTTCGATCGCATAACAACATCGCGGCCGACCCGGAGCCGATGGTCAACGACGCGAACGCGAGTTTGACATCCTGGCGGGTGATGTTGGGGGTGGAGAGGAGCGAGTCGATGGTCCCTTCGACCAGATCGCGTCCCATTTCGGTCCCCACAACGATGCCGGCGCGAATCTGTCCCAGCTCGATCATGTTGGCGATGAGCAACATGCCGTTGAGCAGGCCGAGGCAGGCGTTGCTGAGATCGAGAACGCATGCGGACTGCGGCAGCCCGACCGCGTGATGCACGCCGCTGGCGGTGGCGGGTTCGAGCTGGTCGCGACAGACCGAGCCATGGACGAGCGCCCCGATATGCCGACGATCGAAGCCCGACGACTCAAGAAGCGCGGCCGCTGTCTGGGCGCTGACCGTTCCTGGGAGAACGCCGCGTGGCCAGAACCGCCGTTCCCGAATCCCGGTCATCAATTCCAACCGGCCGGCGGGGAGGCTCAGGCGGTCGTAGATGGGGGCGAGGCGATCCTCAATCGCGGAGGACGCGACGATTTCCGGAGGCAGCGTGTACGCAAGCGCTTCCAGACAGACGTGCCGATAGCGCATGCCGCTCAGGATTTCGTTGGAGCAGAGAGGGTCACGACTCGACGCGGACCGGAATCCGCGCGGACGGGTCGAGTTGCCCCATCAGCTCGGCGATCTGGCTCAGTTCGGCTTCCCGCTTCGCGTCGGGGGGGGCCAACGGGTCGCGGAACGCCAACCGCCGGGCGCTGCGGATGTACCGCAGTCCTTCCAGCACCAGGTCGCGTTGTTGTGTATTCAGTTCGAGGGCCAAGGAGTTGCTCATGACCGAGAGGAAGCTCAATTCAAAGGGCGCGAACCGATCCCTGTTCCAGCGGCGTCTTCACGACGACGCCTGCATTCGTTGGATACGTTCGCCCTCATGACGAACCACGTCAGTCTGTATGTTACGCTGTCGGCGCGAGATTCTCAACCGGCCCGGGAACGGATCTTGTCGCCCGCCTCAAGCGGTCGCTGCAACCCATTTCTTCGGAACGGCTTGCGGTTCCGGTCACCAAA
>JAPLOC010000200.1:0-14893 GCA_026692825.1 Planctomycetota bacterium
CGAACGCATGCTGCAGACGATTCCCCGGGTTGTCGGCGAGCGTCGGGCGGAATCGTGGCGGCGGTTCCTGATAGGCCTTTGGTGGAGCGGTCTGCGAATCGAAGAGGCCTTGCGCCTCACCTGTGACCAGGAAGAACGCCTGATGGTCGACCTGACCCGCCGGCGGCCCATGCTCTGGATCCCCGCCGCCATGCAGAAGAGCCACAAGAACACGCTCTTGCCCCTCGCCCCGGAATTCGCCGAGTTCCTCTTGGCGACGCCCGAGGCCGAGCGGACGGGGTTTGTGTTCAATCCGCTGGGGTGGCGGCTGAACGACCACCGCCCCATCAAGACGCAACAGGCAATCCGCACAATCTGCGCAATCGGGGTGAAAGCGGGGGTTAAGGTCGGGACGAACGACAAGGGCGACCCCCAGTACGCTTCCGCCCACGACTGCCGCCGAGCGTTCGGAGACCGCTGGTCAAAGCGGGTGATGCCGGCGGTTCTGAAAGAGTTGATGCGCCACGCCAGCATCAACACCACAATGAGTTTCTACGTCACTGGCGACGCCCAGGCGACCGCCGAACTACTCTGGGAATCGGTCCAGGTTGACACTTTGGTTGACACTTGCCGTTTTCCGGCAGATCCGCCGCCTTCCGAGGAAACCGAGAAACAACACAACCCGCTGTAAAACAGCGGGTTGTGTCGAGAGGCCCCGGTCGGAGCCGAACCGACGATGGCGGATTTGCAATCCGCTGCCTTAGCCACTTGGCTACGGGGCCACCTTGAGTGAACGTACGAACCGCTATTGTAGTTTGGCCGATTGTATCGGTCAAGTCAACTTTTCGGTTTGTAGTCGTTCCTACGTTGGCCCCAATTATTTCGGCTGTTCACCGTGGCGGAATTCAGAAATTCGGGACGAAACCCCAAACGACGCCCCCTCCCAGGTTGCTTCTATCTGCCTGCGCTCGCCGGCTGTTCCTCGCGCCACCAGTACCAGGCCAGCAGCAGCGCTCCCCCCGTGATCGCCATGTCGGCGACGTTGAAGATCCCCGAGCGTACCGGGCCCAGCCCAATGTTCATGAAATCGGTCACCTGCCCGTCATTGGTCGCCCTATCGATCAGATTCCCGATCCCCCCCGCCAGAATCCCCGCGCACGCGACAAACCGCCCGATCGCCATCTTCCAATAGCGCACCAGAAAATATGCCAGTGCGACCAGGAACGCTCCATTCAGGACGGTCAGCAGCCAGAATCGGGTCTCCGCCGACAACTGACCGGCCATCCCCAGAAACGCTCCGGTGTTGTAGGCCAGTTGCAGCCGAAATGTGTCGCCACAGTACGACCACGGCTCAAACGAAAGTGTCCGCGACGCGATCACCTTCGTCCCTTGATCGAGGCCCAGGCAAATGACCAGGATCAGCCCCGCGATCCAAGCCCGGTTCACAGGCGACACGTCGGAACTGACGGCACCGCCTTGCGGCATCGGTGCGGGAGAAACGGCGGCTGATGGTGGAACGGGAACATCCATGGTTGAAATCAATGTCGACACGAGAAATCCTCTCGAAACGGGCCGGCCTCGCGCCTGGTGCGCCTTCGACCGACATCAACTTCCATTCTTGCCGCGGAACACAAAGTACACCGCCCCCACCATGCACAGGGTCGCCCACACGAAATCCTTCCGGATCGGCTGCTTCATGTACATGACGGAGAAGGGTACAAAAATCGACAGTGTGATCACTTCCTGAATGATCTTAAGCTGCGCCAGCGACAGTTGCTGACTCCCAATCCGGTTCGCCGGCACCTGAAGCAGATATTCGAACAGGGCGATCCCCCAACTGGCGACCGCTGCGATCCACCATGGCTGGCTCTTGAGATCTTTCAAGTGCGCATACCAAGCGAACGTCATGAAGACATTCGACAAGATCAACAGACAAACCGCCTGAGCGACCGGAGGCATGCGAACCACAATCGAAGACACGAATCGACCACACCCGCTCGCATCCGAATCCAACGGAACGGATTCAATCCAAGCTGGCGGCGCGGCGGGAGTGTAGCAGGAATCCCCGGTTGAAGTTGAGACGAGTTTCTCCCCGGAATTCCCGCTATTTTCGCCCCTTGAGCCAAGCAAACACCGTGTCCCCCGTCTGCTGATAGCCGGTCGCTGCCGGGTGGACTCCGTTGTTCTGCCGGAACCCCTTCAACGAAGTGTTGGCGTTCCAAGTCACTTCAGCGGCCGGGTAGTTGTGCCGGCAATCAAGATTCACCTCCGTGGCGATCAGGTGGATCCGCTCTGTTTCCCTGCCTCCATACTGCGCCAGCATGCGCTCGACCAGACGATGCTGGTTCCGCCGATACTGCCAGCGGGTCTGCGACGTTCCGTAGTTCGATCCGAACGCGTCCTGACTGGCCGCTGGTGGAACCGGAAGCAGCAGCGCGATATCGGTGTCTGGGGCATCTCGCCGAACCATCGCCACCAAAAGGTCCATGTGCCGCAACATCCGTTCGACGCCTCCTTCAATCGTCTCGTCGGTGTCTCCATAGATGTCGTTGGGACCGAGAAAGATGCTGACCACATCAGGTGGCGATCCCGCATTCACATCTCGACAATACGCCTTGAAATCCAGTGCCGGCTTGCCATCGGCCCCGGGATACAAAAACGGGCTCGCCCGTTTTGCGTACTCTCCTTCGCGAGGGGTTCCGGTCGCATGCGTCGCGAAGCGGAGCGCGGTCCAGCCGCCATAGCCTTCGTGCCGAACGGTGTCGGGAACGCCGGCGGGCTGGTGTGAACCAATCAACTTGAGCCGGGGATTCCCATCTTTCGCTCCCAAATCGAGAACGTGCCGGGGATAGACCGACGCATGCGTCAGACTGTCCCCCACGAACAACAGCGTGAGATCACGACCATTTCCCGCGTCGGCGGGATGGACGCGAAGCTGCGTATGCGCGCGGGCGACGACACGGTTCTGATCATCGCGCACCTCGATCACCAGGGGATAAACCCCCACATCAGCCGCCACGGGGGTCAGTGTCCAGCGTTCCTCTTCATGCCGGCCTTTGGGGCAATGCACATCGAACGCGTAGTTGGCGCTGTTGGTGGTCAGCACCACATTGTCAAAGTAGAGATTCGCTTCCAGGCCCACGACCGCGTCGATTGTGTCGGGGAGCGACAATCGCAACCGACCGGGGAAATCGATTGCCGCCGGCATCGCATCCGAGATCACCTCGTGCCGCAAGTGCCAGGCGAGATCGGGAACTGTCACGGGCAACGCCGCCGCCACCAGGCCGGCGATCGCCAGTCCCCCCCGTCGGCTGAAATGTGTCCGGTCTTCCGCCGACGCCGACAGTCCCGCGCTCCCCGCATCACCCAACAGGTTGTACAGCGAGACACTGGCGGCGTGCAGATCGACCAGAGGGACATGCTCTTCCCGGGCGACAATCCGAGTCGCCAACACGTAAGGCCCCAGGTTGCTGGTCGCTTTGCCGTCGGCGAAGGTTCGGCGACCAACGGGGGTCACGAGGACCGGCTTCGCCTGCGCCGCTCGGGCTTCACGGACATAGAGGCGGAGGTTGTCTCGGAAATCGGTTTCAGGGTCGGTGGTACGATCCTCTTTTCCGGGCTGATCATTATGGCCGAATTGAATGAACACATAGTCGGGTTTGGCGTCGAGGACCGGCTTCCAGCGGTTTTCTTTCAGAAAACTCTTGGAACTCCGTCCGGAGACCGCGTGGTTCAGGATCTCGACGCGGGGATCAAAGAACTCGCCAAACACCTGACCCCAACCAGTCAGGTCGGGTCGGTCAGCGGGAGGCTCGGGATAGCTCGCCATGGTGGAGTCGCCAATCAATGCGATCCGCACCATTCCCGGCCGATGGCCTTCGGCTCCCTCGGCGAGACGCACTTCTACTCCAATCGCCAGAAGAGCCACGAAGGCGAAGACGGCGCGACGTGGACATGTCAACGATCGAAGCGGCATCATGGCGGTCCCTGGAGAATTGGAGGCTGGAGCTTGATGCCGTATTCTCCGCCGTGCGGAGACAAACGCAAGGCCGCGTCCGCCGGGTCGCGGGATTGCGGAGGAATTGCAATGTCTTGGAAACGTTTCGAATTTGACTGCCAAAACGAAGGGCTTGGCTGGGGCCTGGATTTCGCCGCCGAACCAGCGTTCAAGCCGTTGGGCGGAAGCTGGTGGGCGGAAGCTGGTGGGGACTCTGTCCCCCCCAGACCCCCCCTGGGATTTTGGAGGCATGGGTCCAGTGTCCAATGGTATGGGTGTCTTCAACCCAGGAATTCCGGTGTCGAGGCGGAATGGGGACGCTGGATTCGTCGAGGCACATTCGACAAATCCGTCGGAATTCGCGATCGTAGAGAAGGAAGACTCCGGTAAGATTTCAATCTCCACAAATCCACTGTCCTAGGCGAAACCTCATTTCCCAACCGGGAGCGTTGCCCCAATGCCGATGCATGACTGGACCCGCGTTGATGCGGGAATCTACCACGCGTTCCACCATTCCTGGATCGAGGAACTGGGGCGGGCATTGAATCAGGGTCTGCTTCCCACAGACTTTTACGCACTCCCAGAACAACAGGCGGCTGGCTTTGGCCCGGATGTGGTGACGCTGCAATCACGCGGTTTTCGCGACTCGGATGCCGACTCGGAGACGGCGACCGCGATTCGTGCCAGACCGCGAACCAGTTTTTCCGTTGAGTCATCCGCCGAGTTCTCTCGACGAAAAAAGAGTACGATCGTCGTTCGGCACGTCAGCGGTGATCGAGTCGTCGCCATGATCGAAGTCATCTCACCGGGAAACAAGAATTCGCTGCACGCGTTACGCGGCTTCGTTTCCAAGGCGTGTGAATTGCTGGAGCGCCGGATTCACTTGTTGATTCTTGATCCGTTTCCTCCCGGAAAACGGGATCCGCATGGAATCCACGGTGCGATCTGGGAGGAGTTGGAGGAACAAGTGGAACCACTTCCGAGTTCCAAGCGGCTTCAGTTTGTTTCGTATGAATGCGACTTCAGCACGCGCGGGTACATTGAACCCGTAGAAGTCGGGGACACACTCCCCGATATGCCGTTGTTCCTCGAACCGGGACGATATGTCGACGTCCCGTTGGAACACACCTATGCCAACGCCTGGCGGGCAATGCCCGAACGGTGGCGTCAGGTGATCGAGGCGGGGTAGTGCGGAAGTGCCGTAGTGGAAATCGGAGGGGAGCGGACGATTTTCGCGTGGATCAAAAATCCACGCTACGGGGATGTCACGTGGATTGAAATCCACGCTACGCGACTCACTTCACACGACAAATCGTATTCCGCACGTTGTCGACCCGCACTGACCGCGAATAGTGATGGACTCGCAGACCGCCGGGAATATCGGTCGGCACCCGCACCAGAAACTCAATCCAGTCGGGGCAGTTGAACGCCGAGAACGCGAGTTCAAATCCCTCGATCAAATCAGTCGGCTCGCGTTCCAGGTCGGGCAGCAGGACTGGCCCGGTGTCGGTCTGGTAGATGTTGTCGCGCTCATTCACGTTGAATGTCTTGATGGGATACCGCAAACAGACCGCGTATCGCCCGGTTTCGTATTCCGTCGTCGCGACCAATGGGTGATGTTCATACGTGGCGGCGATAACTGCCTGTGGGGTGGTCAGTGACTCCCCCTCGACCTCACTGACGTGGATCCTGAGCGAGTCAAACGCGTCGGCGGTTGTTCCGGTTTGGCGATCGGGCTGCTGACGATCGTGGCCGTGCAGCATGACCCCCCGCTCCTGGCCGATGTGGGCGTACGTCTTGATGTTCAGAAACCGGTTTGCCGAGACGATGGGGATAAAGTCAGAATTGGGAACGGTCCAGATGTCAGCCGGCACCCCGACCCGCTCGGTCTTGCAGTTCACCCCCAGCACGAACCGCTGCGCGAGGCCGGTTGCCTTCTCCGTGATGTCACAGACGCAATCCAGTTGGATTCGCGCGTTGTTCAACGAGTACGGAGGGGGATGCGAAACCGTCTGGGGGGGCTTTTTCAGCGTGTCGATGCGAAATGTCAGGAAGGAGCGGGAGAAGTCAATGGTCTGCATGGCGCACCGTTCGTGTTTCCGGTTCAGTCAACCACACAGATTGTGGTCGCAAATGACGACAATTCCCAGTGATCAGGGTACTCTCAAGTCCCGACCGATTTCTCGCTTTGCAAATAAAATCGTGGAAGGGTGGAATGGGGTTGTGCAGCCAGGAGAGTGCGTACGACGGACGGAAAGTATTTGACAGGATGAAGAGGATGAAAGGGATGAACAGGATGGAGCCGCCCGCCATTCATCAATTGTGCCGAAATTCGCGACCTGGCCACTACCGACCCGAACCGGGTGCCTGAAGCCCAATCACCAGTTTGTCACCCACCTTGAGGTTCCCTTTGACCATTTCGGTATGCTGGCTGTCCGACAGGCCGGTTTCGACCGGAACGGCACGGAGTAGATCCCCTTCCACCACCCACACGTGGCGGGTGTTTCGCTTCCGCCGCAATTCGGCCCGCTCTTGAGCCGACAGGCTTCGTTCCGACTGCACCGCCTTCCCCTCTTCGTCGGTCGCTTCCACCGTCCCTTCCACCAATGGGCGATCGACATGCCGAACCTGCTTGGGGTTGGGGAAGAACCGCAGGGCCGAGTTGGGAATCTTCATCACTTGTTTGCGACTGTCGACCTGAAACGAAATGCTGGCGGTCATTCCGGGAAGAACTTTCAGATCCGGATTGGACGACGAAACAATGACCGGATACGTGACCACATTTTGAGTGCTGGTGGCGTTCATCCGCACTTCTTCGATCTTCCCGACAAACAGCTCATCGATTTGGGCGTCGACGGTGAACGTGACCGGAAGCTGTTGTTCGTGCGCCTTGCGAATCAGTCCGATTTCCGATTCATCCACCGAGGCGAGCAGATCGACCCGTTCCCGAAAGTTGGGGGCGATCACAAACAATTCGGGCGTTTGAAACGAAGCCGCCAGCATCTGACCCGGTTCAATCTTGCGGTCGATGATGATGCCCGATTCGGGTGCCCGGATCTCGCAGTATTCGAGTTGCGCCTGAGAAAACGCCAGTTGCGAGTCGGCGACACTCACGCTCGCCACCGCCAGCGCCTCCTGGGCTTCCAAAGACAGCACGGTGAAATAGAACTTGTCCATTTCAGCCTGCGCGATGAACGACTTGTCTTCCTGGCGGAGTTTCATCGCCCGGTCGAGGTCGCGCTTCGCCTGCATCAACTGCGCCGCCGCCCGCCGCTGGTCTGCCTTCCGTGATTCCAGCGACGCCTCGTCGCGTTTCAGATTCGCCATGTAGATCCGCGTATCAATCTTCGCCAGCAACTGCCCCTTGGTCACTTCGTCGTTGAAGCCGACCATCGGAATCGAAGGGTCGATCGGGCCGGAAACAAACGATCCAATGGTGATCTTGCGAACAGGCTGCGCCTTTCCGGTCGCATTGACCACAGAGGTAATATCTCCCACCACGACCTGAGAGTACCGCCACTGGGTCTGGTTGCGATTTTTGAAATACGTCGACGCAGGGCCGTACCCGGCGACGGCGGATCCCGTCACGACCGTCAAAATCAGTAGCCAGCGGATCAATCGCTTCATCTTCAGTGACTCCCACTCAATTCATTCGCATGCGAACAATCTATACCATAGAGACCCGCGGTAGGTGTCAACCAGTCTGTCGAAAGCGCGCGTCATGGCGTTGATTGAACTGAAAGCGATCTCGAAGGTTTACGACCTGGGTGAAGTGAAGGTTGAAGCGCTCAAAGACGCCAACGTCATTATCGAACAGGGAGAGTTCGTCGCTCTCATCGGACCGTCGGGATCCGGAAAATCGACATTGATGAACACTTTGGGCTGTCTCGACCGTCCCTCCAGCGGCAGTTACAAGCTCGCTGGCGTGGAAATCGCCACCATGTTGCGCGATCAACGGGCGGTGATCCGCAATAAACGGATCGGATTCGTCTTCCAGAACTTCAACCTGCTCGCCCGGACGTCGGCTCAGGAAAACGTCGAACTGCCTTTGATGTACGCCAAGGGAATGTCTCAGACGGAACGCCGCCGGCGGGCGGTCGAGATGCTGACGCTGGTCGGTCTGGGCGAACGGCTCGACCACCACCCCAGCCAGCTTTCGGGGGGGCAGCAGCAGCGGGTCGCCATCGCCCGGGCGCTCGTCAACCGGCCGGCGATTCTGCTCGGTGACGAACCAACCGGAAACCTCGATTCGAAAACAAGTCGGGACATCATGGGCATGTTCAAACGGCTCAATCAGGAAGAGGGGATCACGATCATCCTGGTGACGCACGACCTGAACGTCGCCCGCAACGCCCGGCGGAATATCGTGCTGCGGGATGGTCAAATCGTCTGCGACACCACGGACGTCACCCAAGCCGCACGGCATCTGAGCATGCCGACCGAGGAGGAACTGCAAGGGGAGACCGAGGCAGAACTCGCTGGTGAATCATCCTGAATCATCCTGAATGATCCAAGTGGCTCTTTGCCCACCAATATCACCGTTCGGTTGCGTCGTCTGTTTGTGCGTCGGCTCCCATTGCCAGGTCGTCATCGTCATCATCCATCCGCGCTCGTTGACGGAAGATCTCTTCGATCGTTTCCTGGTCCTCGTCGCTTAGATTCAGGCCGTTGCGATAATCCGAGGCTTCCGGAATCGCTATGCACTCAACCGTACCGTGATTCTCTTCGACGAAGCGACGAATCGTCTCGATATCCGTTCGAAAGAACTCCTTTCGCGGATTCACGCGATTGACGCGGTGTTTGTGAAGACAGTCGTGTAGAGTCGATTCCAGTTTTGGGGCATCGTCGCATTGAATCATCATGTGGATATCAAACTCAAACGGCACCGCGGCACCTCCCAGCTCATCGACGCGCTCGGTGGGAATCAGACGCCGTGTCATGCCGATCTTGAAGACTCCTTCGCCGAAAGCGCCGATGTTCGAAATCACGTAAACGTGTCCCTGCTTCGTCAACTCCGCCTGCGAAGTCGCCCGCCGAGATCGGGCTTCCGCCTCGGCCAACTGGCGCTGGAGTTCTTCAATCTCCGCAGAATGCTGCGCGTGTGTCTCTCGCTGGACCCTTTCAATCGCCTTCCGCAGGGCCTGCTTTTCCGCTTCAGCAGCGTCAATTTCCTCTTGAAGTTCCCGTTGCCGACGCTGTTCTTCCCTGAACCTCGCCCGAATCTGCGCTTGTTCTTCCCGGTCAGCGGCAGCCTGTACGGCGGCTTCATAGTCTTTCCTCAACTGATCGAGGTCCGAGTTTTCTTGCGATTTTGTGTAATCCACTCCGGCGGACCGGCAGCGCTGGATAACTTCCTGCATTCGTCGTCTACAGATGTCATAGCTGCCGGGCGTCAAAATCGCCTTGATCCAGCGAGCGTTTTCGCGGACGTATCGACTCGCCAATTCCTGCAATTGTGTCTCGCGCAACTGCTGTTGTTCGATACGATATTCGAGCGCCCGATAGCCGACTGTTTGATTCTGCAATTGCTGTTTCAACAGGCGACTTTCCTGTTCCAGCTCTTCGACAGTGACCCGTCGCTGGTCGAATTTCGAACGTTCGCCGAGAAACTCGCGCCGTTCTTCGCTCAGTCGTTTCTCTTGATTCGACAAATGACTACTTCGTGCGGCGTTGTCTTCACGTTCCCTGCGAGCCCGGTCTAGCAATTCTCGAGCCTCCCGTTCGCGCGAGGCAATCAGAACGTAGATGGCGACTGCCCCACCGATTATTCCCAACAGCAGTATCCCCAGACTCGCGATGACCTCGCCCATCAGTTCCCTCCTGCAGTTGTGTGTGCCGATTCAATCAGAACCATCCCTTCGACACCGCCACAGTGAGGACAGGGGGGTGACGCCAGATAGTCGTCGAAACTCATTGACAGATTGACACCACAATGGCGACAGCGGGTGTGATTCGAATGGTCGATCCGTAGATTGCGATACACGCGTTGACCTGCTCCACGATCGTCGAGTTGTAGTAAACCAATATGAAACCACGCTTCGACCAACCGTTGACTGAACCGTTTCTCTATCGACGGAAATCGATGAATCGCCTGCATGGGAGTACCGTTGGGTGTGTCGAGGACACTCCAAAGTTCGAAAGCCTGTCGCAGCTCGTCCCGCGATCTTGAAAGAGCTTCGGGAACATCGCGAGCCGAATACTTGAAGACCGACCGATTCGCTTTGTGGAAATCGGCGATTCGGCTGATCGCCTGCCCGTCCAGGATCAACGGTGCGTGCCTCAATACGAGTTCAACCGCGTGGAAATCGACACGTTCCTTCTGCTCTTTCTTGCGGACGTAGCGGCACATTCCAGCCAAGAAAGGAATCGCCGCCTCAGCCCGCTCGACGACCAAATCAAACTGAAAGTGAGACGCCGCCTCGCGCGCCGTTGCAAGGTGTCGCCGGTAATTCTGATAATGGGCCTTCATTTCCACGAGGCGCATGGGGGCTTTGCCTGAAGGGTGATGCCTGGATCGATCCACGGACTCTGCTCATAGTCACCCGCGACTCACTGCCGGATGGAGCTGGCCAGGGCACCGATTCCCCAGGCTACCAGACCATCCACCGCCGAGCGCACCAAAATGAACGTGATGCACTCGAGCGCTTCCAATTCGAACATCCGGGCGAGAATCCAGAAGCCAATGAGGGGAGTCGTCAACAACCCGATCATCGGCCAGACGGAATCGGGATAGCGGGCCTGAAGCAGCAGCGCGGTGACGACCATTCCATGGGCGAACGCCACGAACGCCAGCATGCGAATCACCGCAGAGCGGACCGGTCCGAAATCGGTCTTGAACAACAGCCCGCACAGCCAGACGGCGGTCATTCCCAACACGAGTGAAATCCCGACGCCAAGAACACTAATCCGCATTCCGAACGCCAACCCGAGAACACCCCCGCGCGCCGACCACGACTGGCTGATGAGGATCAGACCAACAACCAGAACACACCATACCGTCGACATCGACCAGCTTCGGTCGGCGATCTCGTCGAGGGCGGAGGTTTTCACTTCCCGCCACTTGTCAGGGATTTCATCCACGAATACGCTCCAGCGTAATGGTTGGGGAATATGTCGGTAAAATCACCAACACGTCGCCCCGCCAGTTTAGCGGTTGACCGGGAGTGGTCCCAGAGTGTCGACCACATCTTTGCCAGAACCCGAACGACCAACGCGAGAGAAGGCGCGCCGATACCTCAAACAGTTTCGGGAGGGATGGGAACTGCATGTGACGGCGCTGCGTGAAGGAAACCCCGAATTGGCGGCACGGGCCGCCCTGAAAACTCAGGAGGCCGACCGGTTGCGAGCCGAAATCTGAGGGGACTGAATTCCCGGAATTCCACGTCACCGTCGCGCGTCGACCGCGCGAAACGTCTCGTATCGCAAATCCCCCCGGTCATTCACGACGAACGTGATCGCGCCGTGGTCATGAGTCGACAGCACCTGTGTCTCTTCGCCGTAGATTCGTCTCAACCCTCCCCGGCCATCGCGGGCCGATCCGCTGACGATGACGTAACCGGGCGTCGCCCACTGCGCCAGCGAGCGCGTGTTCGCCGCCAGCGCGCCATGGTGCGGTGAGAGCATCACATCGACCGGCCACGGTTCCTGTTCGAGCAATGTCTGCAACCCCCGTTTTTCGAGATCTCCCGTCAACAGAAACCGTCGACCCCGATACTCGATTGCCAGCACCAGACTGCTGGCGTTATCGCTGGCATACGTTCTGCCCCGTGCCGGATGCAGAACCTCAATGATGGTCTCCGAATCGAGCGCCAGGCGATCTCCTTCCCACACCACGCGAATCGGTACCCGGGCCTTCGCCAGTTCATCACACGTTTCGCGCACGGGCCGTTCCGAAAAATCGAGAAACGAGGAATGCACGAACACCTCGCCCACAGACAAGGTCCGCGCCAGCCCCGGCACACCGTTGAAATGGTCGGTATCCGAATGAGATAGAACCAGCGCGTCGACACGCGCGCGACCACGTTGCCACAACGCCCCCTCCAGAGCGTGCCGGGCCTGAGCGCCGTTGTCCATCTGCCCCAGGTCGTAGACGATCGTCCGACCATCGGGCAATTCGACCAGCACGCCGACACCGTGGCCCACCGACAGAAACGTGCAGCGCAACTCCTTCGCCGACGCGGGCCATGCCGACCACGCCAGTCCCAGCACGCACCATAACAGCAACCCGCGCCACCCCAACGCCCGTAGCCTCCCCCCGGAACCACCAAACACTACCGCAACCAGCACCAGGTAAAACCCCAAGAGCCAACCCTCACTCGGTCCGGGAATGTAAAAATGCCCCAGCGGAACGGCGGCCGCCGACTCGACGGTTTCAATCAGCAGCCGCAGCCCCGCATCGAACAGAAACCCCAGCGGACCGGCGACCGCCGGCAGAACCAGCCCGACAGTCAGCAACAGGTAACCCGCCCACAACACCGCGACCGACAACGGGGCCAGCACCAGATTCGCGAGGAATCCCACGGGTGAAACCAAATGAAACCGCGCCATCGTCAACGGCAATGTGAACAGCCAGACCGCCGCCAGCGCGACGACCGCGATTCGGAATTCATCCCGCAACCAGCCCCCGATCCTCCGCCAGAAATCGACCTGGCGTTCCAGTCGATCGAGAGGATCAAGTTCTGGTTTGTTCCGACTCAGTTCCAACGCGAGCGTGGGGGACCACAACAAGGCGGCCACCGCCAGAAACGAGAGTTGCGCCCCGGTGTCGAACAGATGGGTCGGATTCCAAATCAACACACCCAGGATGGCGAGCGCCAGGCCGTTTGCCAGTGGACCGCGGCGATGCCAGGGCTGACCCGAGACGATCGCGACGACCATCAGGACCGCGCGCAGAACCGGAGGTTGTGAGTCGGCGAGAAATGAATAGCCCAGCACCCCACACAGAATCACCGCCGCCGTCCCTTGGCGTCGCAACCTGAACAGTCGGGTGACTCCCCAGAGCAATCCCACCAGGATACCAACGTTCGCTCCCGAGATCGCCAGAATGTGCATCGTGCCGCTTTCGGTGAAGGCGGTCCGCAGATCATCGGGGATCGCGGTTCTGGTCCCCAGCAACAGTGCGATCCCGACCGGAGCGGTGGTTTCCGACAAATTCCGCGCCAATAGTGACTCCGCCGACGTTCGCAATGCCCCGCGCCCGCGCTGCCACCAGGTGTTACCCCGTTCAACGAGCCGCACGTCCTCCGGCTCGCTACATTGCAACGTGCAATGAACGCCCGAGGTTCGCAGAAATGCGCGAAAATCGAAACCTCCCGGATTCGATGCCCCGCGCGGACGGGAGAACGTCCCGACGATGTCGACCGTATCTCCCGGTGCCAGGTTCGCGATCTCCCCCTCAACGAGGAGTCGCATCCGTCCGGTGACCGGGGTCGATCGGCCGAGCGACTCCAGTGACTGGCAATCGATCTGACAGACGGAGCGCTCCCCACGACGTCGCCCTGCGGAGAAGACATGGTCTCGCTGTGGCAACTTGCCCGGACGGTCGGCGACCCGCCCCACCACACGCACAGGATGCGGTTCTTCCCGGGCGAACTGCGCGATCTCGAGCGGTCCGACGCTCGACCAGCAGAGATGATGCCAGCACCCTCCCGCCGAACTCAATGTGAGCAGCAGCGTGAACAGACTGGCCAGGTCAAATCCCACTCCGGCGCGCAGCCGACTGGCGAAAGCCGGAACTCGCCGGGAACGGGAATCGAGGTAACTGGCGACAATCCACAGAAGCCAGCCCACCGCCCCCAGGGACAACCACACGGCTGGCGACCAGTTCGCGAAGTGATCGATTGTGATACCCGCAGCGACCGCCGTCGCCACAGGAAGCGCCGGGAGTCGTCGTCGAAACTCTGGAGGCGCAGTCTGTGCATCGTGACCCGGTGCGCCGACGACGCCTGACAGAAAGGGATCCATGTGAGAGACGAACAGCGCGGTGAAATCCGGACCACAACTGGGAAGAGATCATACCCTGCCAGCCACGGTCGAGGGTACTACATCGCAGTCGCAGATACCGTGACAGAGCCGCGCCCGTCAGGAAGCGGTAGTCGTTCTATGGGACAATTCGTCCAATCCATTGAGGTGACGCACGACGGTTGTTGGCGTTTCAGCAATGTCGTGATTCCAGTCAGGAGACCTACGATTCCTGCCGGACATGGCTCTCCGCCCAAAACCCAGTGTCACCCCCCGCGCCGCCGAAATATCACCGTTGCCGTTTGAGTCGATCGCGGACGGCGGTTGGCAAATCCCCCATCGAAACGCGGGCTTTGTCCAGTTGCCGCACGATCCGCTGCCGCAACGAAGTCTCGGCATCGGTCGCGGAATCGGGATCGGGAGTCGTTCCATACAAGTCGGCCCGCCAGTCGGCCAGGGCCTGCCGGGCGATTGTCGCGGGGACACCGTCCAACATGTCGCCAATCTCGACCTGCAACCGGTCGCGAACTCCCGACTGAGCGCTGAACGCGTCGAGAATCTCCTCGGTCAGCCGTTCCACTTGTGCATCGTCGCGGGCGGTTGTCGCCGGTCGGCGTGGTTTATGGGTGCCACGTTTCGGGGGCACCGGTTCCGCGTCGTCGCTCGCCTGGGGCTTGTCTTCCCCATGAATCACACCATCGACAATTTTCGAGACTTCATCGCGAACCCGTTCGCCAATCGCGCCCGCCGCCTGCTCGATGAACGATCCTTCTTTTTCCACTCGGTCTGCCGAGTCGTTCTGGCGGTCGCGACGATCCGCGAAATCGGTCTCGCGATCGTCGATATTCTCCCGATCACGACTGGCTTCGCTCTCGCGGTCCGCCTCATCGGCCCGCGGATCGAGATCAAACGGCAACACGCTTCCCTTGCCCGTTCCTTTGTCCTGATCCTGCTCGT
>JAPLOC010000200.1:14933-18562 GCA_026692825.1 Planctomycetota bacterium
CGATCTGGATCAATTCCCCTTCAATCTTACGAAAGTAGGGGGCCAGCACGCCGTCGAGTTCGCGGGGCATGACCGCCGACGACTTGTACAGTAGGTAGCCCGCCAGCCGTCCGGAGTTTGTCCGCAAGACTTTTTCACGTGCCGACTCGGACAGCGCGACGACAAAAAACGTCAGGACCAGGCACAGAATGGCCCCCTTGACGAAACCGAACAACCCCCCGAGGTGCTTGTCGAACTCCTGGAACTGAAAGGTTTCCAGCATTCCCCGTACAGTCCGGGCGGCGGCGAAACAGCCGAACGAAAACGCCAGGTAGATCCCCAGCATGGCGATCCACCGATTGAGTGGCGGATCGACTTTGATCATGGGGGCGACGGCCAGCGACAGAGGGGCCGCGAACACGAAGCACAACAAAATCGCGGCGATTCCCGCGACTTGCCATGTCACCCCCCGCGCGGAACCGCGCCACGTGGTGTAACCGAGAATCAGCAGCAGCAGCGCGTCGTAGTACATCGCTCGATCCGTGAAGAAAACCAGACCTCTCCTTCTGTTCCCGAGTATACTCGCAGTCGAACCTGTGAATGAAGACCAGTCTCCGTCCCTCGCGCCGTACCCGCTGATGCCCGACCCCACGTCCGATCGTCCCCCGCGCCGCCCCCGCTACCGTGGCAAAAACCCCCGCGCGTTCCACGAGAAATACAAAGAACTCGCACCTCAGCAGTATCCCGAGGATGTCGCCAAAGTCATCGCTTCGGGGAAAACGCCCGCCGGCACGCACCGACCCGTCATGCGGGATGAAATCCTGGCGGGACTGGCTCCCCAGGCGGGGAACATCGCGGTCGACTGCACGTTGGGATATGGCGGGCACGCGAGCGAACTGTTGACGGCGATTCAACCCGGAGGCCGACTGATCGCCTTCGACGTCGACCCGATTGAACTGGAGCGGACGGAAGCACGACTGCGCGGGCTCAACTTTCCTACCGAATCGCTGGTGGTCCGGCGGATGAATTTTGCTGGCGTGGCGCAGGTGCTGGCGACGGAGGCCCCCGGCGGGGCCGACCTGCTGCTGGCGGACCTGGGGGTTTCATCCATGCAGCTCGACGACCCGACCCGAGGGTTCACGTTCAAGTTCGATGGACCGCTCGATATGCGGATGAACCCAACACGCGGCCGGAGTGCCGCCGACCTGCTGCAATCGATCGACGCAGACGAACTGGCGGAACTCCTGGTGGAACATTCCGAAGAGCCACACGCCCGGGCGATCGCTGAGTCGATCGTGACGGGACAAAGGAACCAGCCGGTCGACTCGACTCTGCGATTGCGCGCGATTGTCGCGGGCGTGATCGAGCGCAAGCGGTCGAACGACCCCGACGCTGTCAACGACGCGGTTCGGCGGGTCTTTCAGGCGTTACGGATCGCGGTGAACGACGAGTTCGGCGCGCTCGACGCGTTGTTGCGGAACCTGCCCTGGTGTTTGAAGCCCGGGGGACGGGTGGCGATTTTGACGTTTCATTCGGGTGAAGACCGCCGGGTCAAACAGGCGTTCCGGTCCGGACTGCACGAGGGAACTTATTCCAACGTGAGTGACGAGGTATTACGGCCGTCGGCGGAGGAACGCCGGTCGAATCCGCGGTGCGTGTCTGCCAAGTTGCGATTCGCGACCCGAGCCGGGTGAAGGCACCAAACCCCAGACCCCATCCGGCTCAAGTGCAATGTCGCGTTTTCGGACGCGCGGAGTCTAGCCACCGATCTCATTCACCTGTTCCTCAAGGGGACCGGGCTATTCCAGTCCCAACTGCGCGATCGGCCGGCCCGCTTCCATTTGTTTCAGAATCTCGCGCGGCACGCTCTGCTCGAGTCGCAGTCGGCCCAGGTCAAACAGGGTGTGCATCATGGTCGACAGCAGATTCGCCGGCCGATACGGATCGGTCATCGCTTTCGCCGACTGACTGTCCGACTGCCCCACCACCTGGCCCATGGTCAGGCCACCGCCAAACAGCAGCAGCGACGTGAGTTCCCCGTAGTGGTCGCGTCCACCGCTGCCGTTCAACCGCGGAGTGCGTCCCATCTCCCCTGTGACCGCCAGCAGGATCTTGTCGGAGAGACCGCGAGCGGACACGTCTTCGATAAACGCCGCGACGGCGTGATCGACCTGCCCCCCCATCGGGTAGATTCCCGCCATGTTTTTGGGGCTGTTTCCATTCGCGTGATAATCCCAGCCACAGTCGGAAACCGTCACGAATCCGCACCCCGCCTCGCACAGTCGCCGGGCGAGCAGCAACTGATGCCCCAACAGGTTCGAAGCGCGGCGCATGTCGTTCCAGCGGGTCAATTCGGACATGGAAAACAGGCCGGTGGTGTCGTACCTGGCAATTGTGGCCGGGTCTTCCCGCCGCCAGTCGAACGCGTGCGCGACGCCCCGCGTGATCACTTCGAATGCCTGCTGCTGATAGAACGACAGGCTCTCCATCGCTCGGGGAGCGTCGGCTTTGCGACGCAACGAATCCAGTCCGGTGAGCAGCGCCCGCCGGTCGCCGAGACGTTCCGCCGGCAAACGCAACTCCATATCCTGCTTCAAATCCCCTCCGCCACTCGGGTTGAACGCGACACAATCGCTTCCCAGACCTCCTGCCTGAGTCAATGTGGGGAGAGCTCCGGTTTCAAAGTTGCCCTCCAGCTTCAATCCATCGCGGACCCCTTCCGGCAACACCAGCACGTTCGTTGGCAGACCGGTTTCCGGATGCGTATTCCCCCGGATCTTGGCGTAGATCGCGCTCCCCGACGCCCCATTGGGTGTCCCCCCGCTCACGACGCGGCCGTAACTATGATCGGCGTTGCCCGAGCCGTAGGAACGGACAATGCTGAATCGGTCGGCCAGCGCCGCCAGTTTGGGAAACGTCCCGCCAAACACGACCCCCGGGTGTTTCGTTTGGATTTCCCCCGTGACGCTGCGGATTTCCACTGGGGCAGCCGGTTTCGGGTCGAAGAACTCGATGTGCGGAGGTCCCCCTTGCAGGAACAGCAGCACAATCGAGCGATCACGCAGGAAACCGCCCGTCGCCCCTGCAGCGCGATTCGCCAGCAGTTGCGGCAACGTCAAACCACCAAACCCGAGCGTGCCGACGCGCAGAAACGACCGTCGGGAGAATCCCTGGCAGTCGCGCGTGGAAAGACCGTCGGTGATTTCGAGCATGGCATAAACCCGACTGCGGAGGTTGGTGGGTCGGCTGCGGCGCGCGGTAACCGGCTACGGAATCGGCGTCGGCCGGCATCATATCACACTTTGTCGATCGGTCGAGCGAAGTTGGTTTTGACACTTTGGCCCAATCCCGGTATTGTCCGCGACCGACTGGCGGGGTTCCCCGAGTTTGGAATGCCGCAGTCCAAGGAGGAACGCGTCCCATTGGGAAGGAACCCACCGTGTCTCGTGAACAACGACTTGTGGTCGTCGACCATTCGACCGATACCGCCGACGTTTTGAGGGCGGTTTTTCAGCCGCGCGGCGTGGCTGTCGAACGGCAGCGTTTTTCGGCCGTCGGAAAATCACGAGCTTCCAGCGATGTCTTCGTGCTGGATGAAGACAGCCTGGATGAACAGACAGTCACGGGGAGATCTGGCTGGGGAAACCAGC
>JAPLOC010000200.1:18598-23373 GCA_026692825.1 Planctomycetota bacterium
GAAGATCGTGCCGCACGATCGGCAGCCGACGCCGACGCGTATCTAACGAAACCGTTCCAGTACGCCGACCTGATCCAGGCCGTGGAGCATCTACTGGCAGATCGAGACGGGCGACGGGCGGCGTAGCGAGAGGTTTCGGAATCGGACGACTTGTCGACCTCGGGCTCGCATGGGACACGTTCGGACGCGACGCCCGAAAATCCAGTCTTTCAGACAAAGCCGCCTACGTCGTCAACAGCCCGGGGATCACACGTCCTCCACCGACGATCGGCACGGGTCGTCCCAGCGGATCGGGAAACGCCTTGTCGGAATCGATTCCCAGAATCGAATGGATCGTCTTCAGCAGATCCGCGACGCTGATCGGATCTCCCGTCGGTGCCGCCGCCTGCGCGTTGGTCGCTCCGATGACCTGAGCGGGCTTCACGCCACCCCCCGCGAACAGAATCGACTGGGCCATCGACCAATGATCGCGGCCGGCTTGCGCGTTCACCCGCGGCGTTCGTCCCATCTCACCCATCATCACCACGAGAGTCTCCGCCAACAGGCCGCGCTGCTCCAGATCCGTAATCAGGGCGGCGAACGCTTTGTCTGCGGGGGGAATCAGATCTTCCTTCAGGCTCGGGAAGCAGTTGAAGTGGACATCCCACCCGGGAGCGTCAATCCCAACAAATCGGCAACCCGCTTCGATCAGTCGCCGACCCAAAAGGGCGCACTGCCCGATCTGCGTCATTCCATAACTCTCCCGCAGTGCGACCGGCTCCGATTGAATGTGGAACGCCTGCCGGGCTTCGGGCGAGGCCATCAGATCGGTCGCCTTCTGGTAATATGTGGTCATCGCCGCCGCCCGGCCGCCACGCCGTTTCTTCTCTTCCAGACCCGCAAGCAGCCGTTGCCGTTGTGCCTGCCTCAATGTCGACAGCCCGACGACCGCCGACAGGTCTTTCACTTCGAAATCGGGCTGACTGGGGTCGGCTTCGATCACAAACGGGGCGTACTCGGCTCCCAGGAAACCCGGCCCTCCCGCCGACATCGGGTGGGGCATGTTGATATACGCGGGAACGCGACCGCGCGGTCCCAACTCGCGCGACACCCACGACCCCAGCGACGGAAACAACTCATTCGTGGGGATCGGGTGTTCTCCATCGGGAAACGTCGGCTTGCGTCCGGTCATCACATAGTAATAGCCGGTCATGTGCCCATTGTCGGCGTGGCTGTGGCTGCGCACGACGGTGAACTTGTGCGCCAGTTGAGCGCAGTGCGAACAATGCTCGGTGAAAAACGTTCCCGGGACTGATGTCGGTATCGTCGCGAAGGGACCGCGGATTTCACTGGGAGCCTCGGGTTTGGGATCCCACATGTCCTGATGGGGAGGTCCTCCTTCCAAGAAGATGAAGATGCACGCCTTGGCTCGCGCGACCCGGCCGGCAAGACCGGAGTCTTCCGAGGCCAGCAACTGCGGCAGACTGAGTCCCGCGAGCATTCCCGTGCTGCCCACCCGCAACAGATTCCGTCGCGAGATGCCGTCGCAGAATCGCGAGCCGGTGCCGGGGAGTGTGAAGTTGAACATCGTTCGAATTCTGGAACAGTGTGCGGTTGTCTGACGGAATTTCACCGCGCGGTCGCGCGGGTCGGCTCAGTTGTTGTAGATGAACTCTTTGGTGTTCAGCAGCGCCCACAGCAAGTCTTCCACCGCCTGTTGACGGTCGTTGCCATAGAGCGCGAAGGTCTCGTCGACCAAAGGACGTTCGTCGGCGGTGGGAAATCGTCCCAATGTGGACAGGTACAACTGGTTCGCGATTTCGAGGTTCGAAATCCCCGAGTCGACGAGTCGGCGGGCCGTCCCGTGGCGATGGGTGATCTTTTCCTGAATCTCCGGAGCGTTCATCAGATGCAGCGCCTGAGAGATGCTTGGTTCATTGCTGCGCTCGCATTCACAAACCGTCGCCCTCACCGGCCGACCGAAAATGCGAAAGAAGTACGAGGGCATGCGGTTATCCCACACCTGGATCGCGCGCACGCCATCGGGCCACCCATTGAATTTCTCAGGGACTCCCGTCGCCTGACAGACCGCGTCGAGCAGCACCTCGGCGGGAAGCGCCTTGGGTGAGGCGTGCGAAAAATGCTGTCGATCGGTCCGATTGGTCTCGTTCGTTTCCGAACTGAGCTGGTACACCGTCGAATTCAAAATCGTTCGCGTGAACGCCCGCAGGTCGTAACGCACTTCCCGCAAGTGGGCCGCCAGCGCGTCGAACAAAGGTTCATTCGTCGCCGGGTTGGTGACCCGCAAGTCATCGATCGGCTCCACCAGGCCACGTCCCAGATAGTGCGCCCACAACCGATTCGCGATCGCTCGCGCCAGAAACGGATTGTCGGGAGCCGTCGCCCAATTCGCCAACACCACGCGACGGTCGGCGATTCCCGTGAAGTCGGCGGTCGCCCCTCCCAACGCCCGCGCGGGGACCGGTTGTCCCGTCCGGGGATGTGCGACGTCGGTTCCGCCCCGGGCGACGACCGCTTCCGTCCCCTCAGGCAGCGGTTTCATCGACACGCCTGTGAAGAAGCCCACCAGCCCCGCATAGTCATCCTGGCTCCAACGTTCACTCGGATGATGATGGCATTGGGCACACTCGATGCGCACCCCTAGAAACAACTGACTGAACGAACGACTGGCGACTTCGGGCTTTTCCAGCGCCTTGTAAAAGCCCGCCGGGCTTTCGCTCTGGACCGGCCCCTGGGCCGTCAGCACCTCGCGGACCAGTTGATCGTACGGTCGGTTCCGCTCGAATTGTCGGTGCAGCCAGCGGGACATTCCCACCGTTCCCTGGGGCGTGATGCGAATCTTGTCGGCTCGCAGCAGATCGGACCATTTCATCGTCCAATAGTCCGCGTATTCGGGACGGGACAGCAGGTCGTCGATCAGCCGGGCCCGCTTGTCGGCCGATGGGTCGAGCAGAAAACGCTGCGCCTCGTCGGCGGTGGGGAGCGTTCCGATCGTGTCGAGATAGACCCGCCGAAGGAAACCCGCGTCGTCGACCAGCGGACTCGGCTGAATCCCCAGCCGTTGCAATTTGTCCCAGACCAGCTTGTCGATAAAGCCCCGTTCTGCGGGACGTACGAATCCCGAATTGGAACGAGGAAGCGCGACGCGACAGACGGTCACAATTCCCTGATATCGCACAAGAATCGCGGCCTCACCGGGGATATCGCTGGCGTGCAACACCCCCCGCGGGTCGGCTTCGATTACATGTCCCGCGTTTGAGATGTAGTCGGCTTCCAGCGTCACGCAGCGTTTCGCACCCTGGCTGTCGACCGCTGTCACACGCAACTGGCGAGACTCGTTCGGAACCAGGACCAGTTCAGGTGGGTCGACTTCAATCCGGACGACAGGGCGCTCATCCGGGACACTCAACGGTGCGCCAGCGGCGATCCACCGAACCAGTCGGCGATACTGCGGACTGTCGCGATCGATCTTGCGTCCTCCTCCATGCGGAACCTCGGCGGTCCCCTTCCGGACCAGAAGGCTGGCGGGAGGATCGTTGAACACCAAGCGTCGGTTGCGACCGTCGCGAGTCAGCGATTCGTGGTCGAGGGCCGCGTCGAAACCGAGCAGACTCAGTTTGAAACCGTTTTGCCCCTCGGCTTTTCCATGACATCCCCCGGAGTTGCAGCGTCCTTTGGACAAGATCGGTTCGATTTCCTGTTCGAAGGAAATCGGTGCCGGGTCAGCGATGCCGCGAACTGTCAGCGGAACCGCCATTTCGCCGGTCTCATGCTTGACCAGCAGTCGCGTGGAACCGTCGGCCAACGGATAGACCAGCCCCTCGGCGTCCACCCGGGCGATGTTTGGGTTTTCGACGGTGTAGCGTGCCGCGCGAGTGACATCCCGTTCGCGTCCGTCGACCGGCTGCAACGTCACGACCTGCTGTGTCGCTTCGGGACGATCGAGTTCGATGGTGGCGGGGGCGACTCGAAGCTGCGCCCACGCCTCGCGATCGCTCATTGCCACGCCGACCACAAAGAACAGACTCAGTGTCGCGGAACGAAGCGACCGCGAGTACGACCGGCGGGTGAAGTGATTCTGAGACATAAGTCTCATCTTATGGGATTTGGCTGGCGATGCAATCTCGGAATGGAACGAGATTCATTGATCGACCCCTTGCCGGCCCGCCCGGCAGGTGAAGGAGATCGGTGGCTAAGACGACACACCTCGAGGCGGATGGGGGCTGGTGACGTGCATCGTCTGATTGACACCGTGCGGAGTATTATCCCCCCGCGTATTCGATCTCGCACCCTTTCGCCAGGGTCTCGCGGGTCTCCGGACTGTCCCCCTCCAGCAGCGCCCGCACGGCGTCGGCGACGAACCGTTCCTTCACTTGATCGGCCTTCACGCTGTCGTCGAAGGCCCCCATGTAGGCGATCTTGCGCTCCGCATCGAGGACAAAGAACTGCGGCGTCACCGTCGCGCCGTATTCACGGCCGGTGAACTGCGATTCGTCCTGCAGATAGGGCCAGGTGTACCCCTTCTCTTTCGCGCGGACCGCCATCCGGTCGAGTCCCTCGGCGGGATTGCGACTCACACTGATCGCCACCAGCTCAACGTCTTTTCCCGCCACACTCTTCGCGAACTCACGCAACCGCGGCTCGTAGAGATGCGTCGTCGGGCAGAGGTTGCGAATGAACATCACCACCACGACCTTCGCCTCGTGATGATCTTTGAGGCTGTGGCGCTTACCGTCCGTCCCCAGCAGTCCGTCGAACTCTGGAGCCTGATCCCC
>JAPLOC010000200.1:23444-28904 GCA_026692825.1 Planctomycetota bacterium
AGGACGTCGAAAAATCGGATTTGAGGCCAGGCAGCCAAGGATCGCCAGGCCCGCGGTCAACAACATGCATTGCCAACGACTCGCCCTCTGGGGAGGAAGAGAATCTCTCGCTCCCAGGGACTCACGTCGTCGCGTCGAGTCAAAACCGCTGCGCATGGAATCCTCCGGGTCGGGTCGTCAAATTGCGTGAACAATCTGATTCGACCGAATCCCGGCAGGCCCCGCAAGCTCTCGCCGACCAGCCGGTCGACGGATGGCCGGACGATCGGCGAGAGCCAGGTTGTTGTCGAGGGGAATTACGCCGCCTTCGACAGCTTGAGGATGACCGGTTCCTTCTGGGCGACAATCGCGGTCAGGAACTGTTCGAAGACCTGCATGTCGAGTGCCGACGCGGTTTCGTTCTCGGGATGCCACTGGACCCCCAGGGCAAACCAGTTGGGATCGGTCGATTCAATCGCTTCGACAACACCATCGGGAGCGGTCGCCGACACCATGAAGCCCTTGGCGACGGTGTTGACCGCCTGGTGGTGGCCGCTGTTGACGCGGATTTCGCCCGGTCCGTAGATCTTGTCGACCCGGGTTTCCGGAACGATGTTGAGGATGTGACGCAGCGTGCTTTCCACCGGGTCGTGGTGGTGCAGCGCCTTGGGACACTCTTCGGGAATGTGCTGGTAGAGGGTTCCGCCGCAGATGACGTTGAGCAACTGCATGCCACCACCAATCGCCAGAATGGGCATCCGCATTTCCACCGCCATGCGACAGAGCCGGCGGTCGAAGTCCTCGCGGCGGGAAGCCATGGGGCGGGTGTGCGGATGCTTGTCCATTCCCAAGCGGACAGGATCGAGGTCTTGAGCGCAACCGGAGAGGACCACGCCGTCAAGCATTTGGAGGAATTGCTTGAGGTCGGCGTCGTCGGCGAGCGGGGGGACCAGCACGGGAATCGGGTTGGTCGCCGACACCGAATCGTAGTAACCGGCATTGAACCAACTGAGCGCGATCGCATCCTTGCGCGCGGGTCGAAAATCACCGTTGATGCCGATCAGGGGTTTCGTGGCCATTAGCAGTCCTTCGCAAAGTGTCACGGGGAAACGGAATGAACTCTCGTTCCATGCGAGAAGCCGACGACCACGTCGACTGTGTGCGAAGCGAAACCCGGTCGCATCCCATTCGATTCCTGAAAGGAACAAACGCGGGATGAACAACCAGAAACAGCTCGAAAGCGTTAGAAAGATGCCCAGAGCCGGCGGACTGTGGCGAAGCTCGCCCCACGAATCCCCTCGGCCTGAAAGACGCCCGGCCAACGCGACACGCCACAGGTTTCCCCGCGAGAGACTGTCTCTCTCTGGTCGCAGATTGTTGGCTTGACGCGGTTCATCCTTGAACACTCCCGAACCAATTCCCTCGGCTCGCCTGGCACGGTGAACAACTCACCCGCCTCACGGAACATCGCTGTCGCTCGCGAAGAATTCGCTCTTTCGTGTCGCGACGGGGGGATGATAAACAACCCGCTCCGACGAAGTCAAAACAAAACCGGATTTTGTGGAAAAATTGTCTCAAGTCGCACCTTAGGCACAACCGGTAGTGTCTGGTGCCGGGTCATGGGCGGTGCGACACACGTTTCCCTCTTGACGCATCCCACTCCTCCCGATTTAGGCCACCGAAATGCCGACCGGAGCGCCGAAGAGTTCCAGCATTTTGGCATGTCGATATTCAAAAATCTTTGTCAGGTCAGGCTTTACGAACAGGCGATGGATGATCGCTCCCCCCAGAACGCGGTAGTGAATGTCATCGAGACAAACCGTTCCTCCGTCCTGTTCTTCGAAGCGGTGTTCGTGGTGCCACAGGCGATACGGCCCGTGAACCTGCCGGTCGACAAACCGATAGGGAGGTTCCCACTCGCTGATTTCGCTCCGCCACCGCAAGGGAATTCCATGCAGTCGCAATGAATAGTCAATCAGGAGCCCTTGCCGCATGACGATTGGAGAAGGGGTTTCGATCTGAAAATGCAGCAGTTTCGGGGTGAGAATCTCCAGATTGTGAGCGGCCGAAAAGAACTCGAACACTTCCTCCAACGGACGCGGCAACCAGACCCGCGACTGCAATCGGAACGATTTCTGTTCCACGTCGTAGGAAAACACGGGGCGCATGGCGAACTCCAGAATGGGCGGTGAAACGGACCGCCAGATTCTAGGAGCGGCTGCGAGAGTAACCGCATTCGATTGCGCCCGGTTAATCTCTGCGACTCACGTCGCGCGATCAAGCTGTTCCAACACCCAGGGAATCAGGCGAGCAAGGCGTTCTCCACCCTGGGCCGCGACCGCCAGGATTTTCTTGATTTCGACCGGTTCCAGCGCATCGGGCAGGCAGATATCGGTGACGATTGAGAACCCCACCACCCGCAAGCCGGCGTGTGCCGCCACGATCACTTCCGGCACCGTCGACATGCCAACCACATCGGCCCCGATTCCGCGCAGCATGCGATACTCGGCCCGGGTCTCCAAACAGGGGCCGGCGACCGCCACGAAGACCCCCTTGTGCGCGGGAATTCCCAATTCGAGCGCCCCGCGCTGCGCAAGCGCGATGAGTTTGGGATCGTAGGGGTGCGCCATATCGGGGAACCGCGGTCCCAGCTTGTCGTCATTGCGGCCACGTAATGGGTTGTCCCCCATCAGGTTGATTTGGTCTTCAATGATGACTACGTCGGCTAGGTTGTACTGGTGGTTCATCCCGCCGGCGGCGTTCGTGATCAGGAGAACCTCGACCCCCAGCGCTTTCATCACGCGCACGGGGAAGGTCACCTCCTGCATCGAGTAACCTTCGTAGAAGTGGAACCGCCCCTCCATGGCGACGACCGACAACCCCTTCAGCCGACCGCACACGAGCTGCCCCGCGTGCGATTCGACGGTCGATTCAGGAAAATGGGGAATCTCGCCGTAAGGGATGACGGTCGGCCCGTCGATCTGACTCGCCAAACCGCCGAGTCCCGTTCCCAGAATGATTCCGACACGGGGGGCGACGTGGTAACGCGCACGGATTGCCCGGCACGCTTCATCGATTTTGACGGACAAGCCCTTCACGAAGTCGCTCCGGTCACGGGGTCGGTTGAGGTCAGACGACCGTCGCGCCCGCCGCCACCTTGAGACGCGACGCCAGCCGACGGAACCGCGGATTCTGTCGCACCGACGACAGATCCGGGTCGATGAGCATATAGTCACCGTCGGAAAAACCCAACTCGACCGCCCGCTCGAGCGATTCGAGCGCGGCCAACTCGTGCCCCAACACCGCGTAACTGCACGCCAGATTGTAAAACACCGCCGGCCGATAGGGGTGCAGTTCCGCGAGCTTCATGTCGACGCGCAAAGCCCGCCGATGCAGCCCCTTCTCGGCGAACAGGTCACCCAGACAGCGCAAAACCTGCGACTGATTGGGATCCCGATGGAGAATCCATTCGAAAAACTCGATCTCAAAGTCCGCCTGCGACCGGGCCTTCAATTCCTCCAGGCTGCAATCCATGGCGAAACCGTCACTGCAGTTTCCGCTCGCCGAATGTTCAATTTGCATCGGTCTGATTCCTGCGTCGGTTTTCGCAACGTCAGTGTTCGCAGAACCGACCACGCGTCGGCTGCGTTTTCATTGACATCCTTGTACGTTTCGCTGCGAAACGCAGACGTTCCTTTCGCATTATACCGCCCGAGAGTTCGTGGGCAATTGGGTTTTCCCACACACTTTTGACTTGTTTGCCAGAAAACCAATTTTGGTTTTCTGGTGGTCCGGTTGTGCGGGAATCCGCGACGCAACTGGCTTTTCACCACGGAACCGCCATATACTCAAACCCTCCATTAATTCGGGCACTGGCGAACTCCCGTTTGCCGGTTCCCCCGACACCAGGAAGAGGGGAATCCCCCATCCTGCCAGCCTGTCTCTTCCTCCGGAGCCGGTGTCATCCCGCTCCAAGAGTCTACTTCGACAAGGAAATCGATCGTGACCCGTGAACAAGTCGTCCTCGCCTACAGTGGCGGGTTGGATACCTCCGTCATTCTTGGCTGGCTGATGGACGAAGGCTACGACGTTCACGCGGTTTACGTCGACCTTGGTCAGCCCTGCGAAGACCGCCAGGCAATTCTCGACAAGGCTCGCAAGATTGGCGCGAAGTCGTCGCAGATCGTCGACGCCCGCGACGAACTCTGTCGTGATTTCGCCTTCCCCGTCATGCAGTGGCAGGCGAAATACGAAGGAACCTATCTGCTCGGCACCTCGATCGCCCGTCCCCTGATCTCCAAAAAGTGCCTCCAGGCCGCCCGCGAAGTGGGGGCCACGGTTTACGCCCACGGTGCCACCGGCAAGGGGAACGACCAGTGCCGGTTCCAACTCGCCGCCGAAGCTCTCGACCCCGGCGTGCGGATTATCGCCCCCTGGCGAATGGAACGCTTCCGCAAACTCTTCCCCGGCCGAACCGCGATGATCGACTACTGCGATCAACGCCAGATCCCGGTGAAAGCCTCGGTCAGCAAACCGTACAGTTCCGACGAGAACTGTCTCCATATCAGCTACGAAGCGGGAAAACTCGAAGATCCGCTGGTCAACGGCGTTGACGTCGTCGAATTCGGGATGACCGTCTCTCCGCAACAGGCTCCCGATCGGGTCGAGAACGTGACGATCGGTTTCGAAGCGGGGATCCCTGTGCGGCTGAACGGCCAGCGGAAGTCGGCTCTGGAAATGGTGACGGAGCTGAACACGATCGCCGGCCGAAACGGCGTCGGTCAGATCGACATGATCGAAAACCGATTCGTCGGAATGAAGAGCCGCGGCGTGTATGAAGCCCCGGGAATGACGACGCTGTATTTCGCCCACCGCATTCTGGAGCAGCTCACGCTCGATCGCGATCTGGTCCACCTCCGCGATCGGATCGCGCCCGAAGTGGCCGAGATGGTCTACTACGGTTTCTGGTATTGCGCGAAAATGGACGCCCTGCTGGCGTTCATTCGCGAATCGCAAAAACCGGTCAATGGCGAGGTGACGCTCGGTCTCTATAAGGGAAATCTCATCGTCGTCAGCCGCAGCAGCCCGAACAGCCTGTACGATGAAGCGATCGCCACCATGGAAGGGGGGGGATCCTACAACCAGACCGACGCCGAGGGATTCCTGCGGATCATGGGACTCCCGGGACGGGTTCAGGGACGCGTCACGCCACGCCCGTACTAACAACATCGCCGATCTGAGGAATGACCGTGCCTGGCCGAACGCTCGCCATTGGTGATATTCACGGCTGCGATTTCGCGCTGGAGAAGCTGCTGACGTCGGTTGCGCCGACCAGCGAAGACACGCTGGTCGTGCTGGGAGATGTCATTGATCGCGGCGGCGGGTCGAAACAGGTTCTCGACCAACTGCTGGCTCTTTCCAAGACGACCCGGGTCATTTTCATTCGGGGAAACCACGAAGAAATGATGCTCGAGGCGCAGT
>JAPLOC010000201.1:0-6472 GCA_026692825.1 Planctomycetota bacterium
CCACGGGAGGGCGAGGCTCCTGCCGAGCCGCCGCTGGACCCCCATCAACAACAACGCGCTCTCCGGGCAGCCCTCGACTCGCGCTGGGAGATGGTTCCTCGTTTCGGATGACGGGCGGAGGCTGTTGCGGGAGCGCCGCTGGCGATTCCGGCACACCGGAATCGCTTCCCCGATGAGTGGTCGGCACCGGTTGGTCAGCGTCATCCACCACTGCGGCAAGAACCGCTGCCAACGACCCCGGCCGACTCGCCGACTCAAGAATGGGTTGCTCCGTCACGATCGACGGAGTGGCCGGCTTCGATTCGGACGGAAGCCGACTGACAACCTGCATTTCGACCCCCATCGCGAACTTGCGTGGCGCGACGGTCGGCGGAGGCTCGGCGGGTGGTGGTGCGGCGGGCGGTGGCGGGGCAGGAACGGCCGGCTCACTCACAACGGCACCGGACGCCGCTGCGTCCAGCAGACTCTCCAGGGCGGCGAACCGACTCCGTTTCGGCTTCGGTTCCACCGCAGGCGTGGACGAATCAGATTCCGATTGCTGTGGATCGTGCGGTGAATTCATCGTTTCTCATCCAGAATGTGAACCATCTCGCCTCCCGCCTGTGCGATCGCTTCGATCACCGGTTCATAGTACATCGCGGTCGCTTCTTTATGCACCTTGAGCAGCACGGTCCGCTGGCCGGCGGGGGCCTGACCGAGCAGATCGTCGATCGCCTGAGAGAGCTGCGACTGACCAATCTCGCGGCCATTGAGGTACAGCTTGTTGTTCCGGTCAATCAACACACTGCACCGCGACGACTTCACCCCCTCCAGTTGCTTTGCCTTGGCGGGATTCCACTGCAAATGACTGTCGTCGGTGGCGCGGGCGAGAATCACGAAGAAGATGAGCAGATTGAAAGCGATGTCTCCCATGGCGGTGCTGGGGACGTCGGCTTTCATCGGTCGGCGTTTGAGTTTCATGCGCTACGGCCCCACATTCACGGTCCGCTCCTCCTCACGCTGAATCGTGATGCTGGCACCCAGATCCTGCACCAGGGCGGTCACCTCGATCCAATGTTCGTACGGAGTGTCGGGCTTGCTGCGAACCACAACCACACGATCTTCGGGGCGACGCTTGCCAGTCAGCAGCCGGCGTAAACGTCCCTCCAGTTCCTCAAACCGCACCGGATCTCCGTTGACCGTCACCACATTGCGGGTCCGCGTCAGCGAAATCTCGATATTGTCGGTCTTCTGTTCCTGCTTCGTTTTTTCGCTGCTGGGGAGATCCTGCCGACGGCCACTGTCGGGTTCCGAGGAGGCGCAGACCAGAAAAAACACAATCAGATTGAACGCGATGTCGCCAGTGGCGACCGCGGCGGGTTCAATCAGGAATTTGCTGGTGCGACGGGGACGCATGGTTTACGCGCTGGGAGACTCAGTGGAAACAGGCTGATTTCTCCGTCCGACCAGCGCCAACTGCATCGTCACCGATTCGATCAATTCCGACGCCGACTCTTCGACGTCGAGGATGAACTGGTTGATGACGTTGTTGAAGTAGTTGAACGCGACGAACGCCGGGATTCCGACGATGAGGCCGAGAACCGTCGTCAGTAGCGACACTTTGATGCCGGCGGCCGCCGCCTGCACGATGTTCATCTCCCCCATTTTCGCGACAATGTCGTCGAACGAAATCACCATCCCCTGCACGGTTCCCAGAAATCCGATCATGGGGGCGGCGCTGGAGATTGTCGCCAACGCGGGAAGGTGCTTTTCCATGGCGGCGACGATGTGAATGGAATAGTCATCCATCCCTTTGACAACCTGCTCTTCGATCTTCGCCGCGTCGTACCCCAGGCGATGCGCCACCAGATACTTCCGCAGGCCGGCGGCCAATATCGCGGGGACCGGGCCCTGCTCGCGATCACACAGCGACAACGCCTCTTCAATGCGGTCTGATTCCAAGAGTCCCCGCACCTGTTGCCTCAACTCTTCCGCCCGAGTATTGAGCATCATCAGTGCGCGAAACCGCTCGATGATGACCCCCAGCGCGATCACCGCCATCACCAGCAACGGCCACATGAAGATTCCCCCTTCAATCATGTAGCCCATCGCGCCGCTGTGCAGCATGTCGCTAAGCCAGCCGGGCGCTTTGGGGTCGGTCGAAGGAGCCGGGGACGGTTCGCCCTCATCCGAACCCGCCGGTTCTTCCGCCCCCTTGCCGGCAGGCGGATTCGCAGGATCTGCGACGGCGGGCTGCGCTGGGTCGCCACCCGGCTCGGCCTGCGCGGCGTCGGGAGCCGCGCCCCCTGCGGGTGGCTCGGCTTGCAGAAACAGCAACAGGGCCAACACAAAAGACATAGGAATCTCCACAATTTCATCCGTTGGAATTCACACCACCGGACGAAACATCGGGCAACATCAAGTTGAACAACGGGATCCAGCGACGCCTTCGACTTCTTTTCGTGTGTTTCGTCCCTTTCGTGGTTCCAAATCCGGGAAGCCCATCGACTTGATCGTTGGCATCCCAAGTGAAAGCACGGAGAGGAGATTCGAAACTCGGCGGAAAGTCAGCCGAATACGTCGGTTCTAACACCCAGTGTGGGGCGCTGTCACTGCACTGGGGCAATCTCGCACGCAAACCGGGCCAAATCCCTTCCACAGCCACACACTATTTGTCATCCACACTGTTCGCCTCCGCTTCGAACTGCTGCAGCATTTCAGGAAGCGCCAGCCGGCCACGGGCGTATTTCGCACCCTCGCTGTCCGGGTGTTTCCAGCGGCAGTTGTTGTACGCGATGAACGCCTGACGATTGTTCCCCGCCATGCGGTAACTTTCCCCCGCCCAGAAGAACGCGTCAGCCGACAGTGCATCTTTTGTGAACAGTTCCGTGAACCGATCAAACGACTTGCCGGCGATCGGGTACTTCTTGTTCTTGTAGTAACACTGCCCCACTCGAAACGCCATCCGCGGCGCGTTGGGATGGCTTTCGAACCGTTCCAGAAACTTCTCCCCCACCTGGGCCGCCGTCTCGTACTTCTCGTGCTTATAGAAATAGTCCGAGATGCGGATCATCACGTTGGGAATCAGCGGGCTTTTGGGATGCGTGGCGGCGAGCGTCACATACGCCTCCAGCGCCTGATCAAAATCCCCCGCCTGCTCATAACACTGCGCCATCTTGTACTGGGCGTCGGGTGCCAGGGTATGGTCGGGGTATTGTCGCAGGATCAAATCGTACGATCGAATCGCTTCGTCCCACTGATCCAGTTCCTGCGCGAACTGCCCCATCAGGTACGAGATCCGGGGGGCGTATTTAGGGTCGGGATAGTCTTCCAGCACCTCGCTCAAAACCCGCCGGCCCGACTCGAGATCGATCTTCTTTTCGTCCTCCCGACCCAGCGATTTGTGGCTCTTGAACAACTCAAAATAACTCTCGGCGATCCGGAATTTCGTTTCGACCGCGAGATTCTCGTCCTGAAACGCCTTGCTGAAGGCGGCGACCAGTCCATCCGTCCCAATCACCACCGGAATCTCGACCGTCTGCTCCAGCGTCCCCGACTCGGTACTCGCCGCCTTGTCGACGAACTTCAGTTTGAGGAGATCGCCGAAATAGGTTTCAACCACCGGCTCAGCGGGATCGAGATTGCCAGCGGTCGGCTTCTCGACCGACTTGAGTTGCAGCGACCCCGTGAACACGCCGCTGTGCGCCAGCGTCTCTTCCAGTCGGACTGTTTCCTTTTCGCCGAGGTCGGTACTCAGTTCGACCGTCGCGACATCCCGGCTGTCGGAAGAGTCGAGATCGGGGTCGACCACTTTCAGATAAAGACGCTCGCCAACGTGCAGTTGGGTGATTTCCTTATCGTAATCGCGATCGGTGACTGCCACGTGCCCGTTGGAGACGAGCCTCCCTTTGGCGGTAACCCCCTCCGGTTTCCCCTTGGGCCGGCGGACGTCCTTATACGTCGCCGTCACGGTGTCTTTGCCGGTCAGATTGAGAACGCGCGTCACCAGGTTGGCACTCGCGTTATCACCGGTGGCCTTCTCACCTAGAACCACTTTGCCAACCAGATCGCGGGGCATGTCAGTCGTCAGCGGGACCAGCGCGGGGCTGTTTTTGCCCCCCAGTTGCAGAACCACCTGTCCCACAAACCGCCCTTCTTCGAGTGCCTGGCGTTCCGCCTGCTCGTAGGGGAGCTGAATGTCCGAGAACCGTGCCGACACCTGACAGTCGACATCGACGGTCGAGCCGTCGGTCGTCTTCAACGTCACCCGCGTCACACTTCGGCTGTCTTTCGCCGCATCGGGATCGAGAACTTCGACAGTGAACGGAGCCTCAAGCGCGACCGAGGCGACGGCGGGTTCTTTCTCGGCACGGGGGAGAACCACGAGCTGCGGGGGCGCTTTGCTCTCTTTCGGCGGAGGAATCACGCGGGTGGCCAAAACTCGAATTGTCGCGGGAGTCGGTTTCGCGACATGCACGATCTCATCGCGCGGCACAGAGTGTCCCGGAAACGTGTTGTGCGTGTCGAGATAGCGCAACGTGATTTCGTCACCCGACTTCACCTGCAGTTTCCCCGCTTCCGCCTTGGCCGACGTGTCGATCTCGCGGGTGAAGATCCCGGTGTTGACTTCGGTCTCGGTCGCTTCGAATTCGACCGGCTTCTCGTTGTTGACGATTACCTGAAAGCGGATCGTGTCGCGCTGATTGGTGCGGTCCTCGTCGTAGTCGACCACCTCCATGATGATTCGCTCGCCCGGATCGATCCGAAGTAGGTCGCCTGCAGTTTGCCGACCCGCAACTGGCTGCCGGCGGTGTCGTTTAGCGTCACTTCATCGGTATACGCGGCCGAGATCGTGTCGCCGCCAGCGATTTCGAGAGTGTCGTTCGCCGCCAGCGAGAGAACGTCCTCCTTGGTGGGAATGTATTGCGTGCCGGGCTGGGCACCGGCGACTTCCATATTCGAAATCGCGAGCGCTTCGCCCAGATACTCCTGGCACGAAAACCGCACAAACCGCAGATCTTGCGGCGGGAAGCGGAATTCCCAAGAGGTTGTGTCGAGAATCACGCTCGCACCGGTCGCCGGTCGCAGCGAAATCTCCTTGAGCCCCATCAACGCCGCTCCGCCAATCTCCAGCGGTTTGATCAGCAGCGACTTTTTCCCCACCTGCTCCACCAGCACGGTCCCCACCCGCACCGCGCGGAAATTGGCCCAGCCCCCCGTGTTGGGGACTTTGGAATCGACCGACTTGTCGCCCACCGTGACGCGGAATCGGCCTCCTTCCCCTTCATGCGACAGATCCATCCAGACGTCGTAGGGACCAGCCGAGGGGACATCGAACTCCCACTGAATCACGTCGTCAACGGTGTTCCAGTTCGCCAGAATGTCGACCCCGTTGACGGCCTGTACGCCGAACGGCTCGGTTTTCTTGGTGATCTTCCCCTCTTTGAGCAGAAGTGGAATCGACACGCCCTGCGGGGCGGCGACTGCGGGACGGGGTGGGACATCACTCAGATCGAAGTCGGCACTGCGGAAGGGGACGAGCGACACAAATTCGGAGGTGAGACTCGCTCGCGCCAATTGTGCGCTGACCGGCTGATTCCCCGCAGGCGACGCAGCGAAGATCGCCAGATCATGCACCCCCGCCGACAGCCACAAGTCGACCGATCGTCCCCCCGCCCCGACCGGCAGTTCCAGAATCCCGTCCGCAAGCAGCGCGGTCTTCGCTCCGTGAACGACAATCCGCACCGCCCCCTCCCGGGGCTGCACCAGCGAACCCTGCCAGATCACCGAGAACGGAAGGGCCGCTTCCGGCGAGTCGGCGGGGCGCACCCAGGTCAGCGTGTCGACCGGGGTCGAGTCGATCGGCTTCACGTTCTTGGTCAAAGCGACCACCTGGTCCCACGTTGTGTAATCGGTCTGATTGCCACTGTAGGTATGGCGTTTCATCTGTCCGAATTCCGTCGCCAGGGCCGGGGCCGGGTCGCGGGCCGGCTGACTCGCGAGCCGAAACCAGAACTGACCATCCTGACTCCCCAACAGGTCACCCCGAACCGGCGCATATTTCTGCGCGTCGGGCGTGAACAGCTTCACCCGGGCGATATTCCGCAGATCCTTCATGTCGACCGACAGAGTCTTGGGCGAACCGCCATCCGGTTCGCTGATCCAGTACGTTTTGGGATCGCGGTCAATCGCCATCAGCGGGCTGTGATCGATCGCCGTGTCACTCGCGGCCGCCCCCGCCGGCAGATCACCCGTCTTGGCCACCCCTTCAAAAATCCCGGTATGTGGTCCCGTTTCAGGAAGCGTGATCTGGATCTGGTCGCCACTGTCGGCGGTCATTTTGACAACGACCTTGTCAATCTCCCCCGACAGATCGCGATCTCCATCCTTCACACGCAAATAGATCGGGTTGCCCGGCTTGATCTGGTTCGCTGGCCGGGCCTGCGAAACCCGCTTGTCCGCCGCTCCGTTCTCACGGGCGAGTTCCTCGCTG
>JAPLOC010000201.1:6516-14495 GCA_026692825.1 Planctomycetota bacterium
TCCGCCGCGACCCGGATCTCCACATCCGACAGCGGCACGTTCTTGAACTCGGCTTTGAATTCATCGGGGTAATCACACTTGATGACATCCTTGCCGGTCAGTTGCAGAATGTGATCACCCGGAGCGGCCTGTCCCAGGCGGGTCTCCAGGTCGGCGCGGAACAACCCTTTCCCCGCTCCCGATCCCACGAGATAAATCATCTCGGTGTCTCCCCCTGGAATCGTCGTCACCCGTACCGGAATCCGGTTGTGACCACGACTGATTCCCAAGTCACCGTCATGGACCACCACCGAGAGGGGTGTCCCCGGAACGTGGCGGCGTTTGCTCGCCCGCCCCAGCCGGCCGACCGTCCGCAGCAGATTGAGCTGATCGATGTACCGTTCCTCGGCTCCGTACACTTCCGAGAGATTGAACAGCGCCTGGTTGGCCAGTTCGGCGTTGGGAACGCGTTCCAGCACCCCCTTGAGAATGGCCCGGGCGTCATCGCGATCACCCCGCCGAAAGGCCAGCACACCCCGCAGAAATTCCGCCCGGACCACAACATCAATCTCGGCACTGCGGGCGAGGCGTTCGAATACCTGTTCCGCCTGGTCGAAAACCTTTTGGGCCAGAAACGTCTCGCCGATGCCAAATTCCGCCTCAACCGCCTGCGGCGTGGCCTGATAGCGATTGACCACCGTGTTGTACTCCGCCCGGGCGACATCATATCGGCGGGCTCGAAAAAAGTTCTTCGCCAGCAGCAGTTGCATCCGCGACTTGGTCTGGTCGTCGTGCGCCGGCGATTCGCTGAACTTCACCAGCCAGCCCCGCAGCATCTCTTCCACCAGATCGTGGTCGGCGTCGGTCCCCCCGGCGATCAGGCGGTCGCACACAAACATGATGAGATCGGGAGGCAATTGGTCGCGGTTCTCGAGGAACAGCGGCTTGTTCGCCAGGTACCCGTCAAACGCGAGCCGCTCGTCACCCAGTCGGTAGTACATAGCGGCCTGCAACAGCGGCGCGAGCGGACTCGACTCGTCAATTGTCAGCCCCACTCCCCCCACCCGGCCGAGTCCCTGGGTGACAATATCGCGAACGATCTTCTTGCGTGGCTCGTCGACGTTGGGAATGTTCGCCAGCATGCCGGTCGCCAGCACAACCGCCGAGACGTAGTCCTTCTTCCCCGCAGCCCCCTGAGCGATCGGGGTCAGCCGATCCCAGTCGTACCACTCATTCCCCACGGTGCGCGTCGCCTTCTGCAGGTCGAGCAGTCGGGCGAGTTTCGCGTTCGGGTCAACCAGGGCGATTTCTTTCAGTGCGAAGTCGGCGGCGACCGAGGCGGGCTGAACTCCAAAATCGCGAATCGCCGTGATGAACTTGATCTTCAGTTCCGGAGCCATCTTCAGATCGACTCGCACCGTATCGAGCCACGTTCCCACACCGAACAACTCAAAGTCGGCAGGGCGGAATGGCCGTTCGTTCTGCCGGGTGCGGGCCTCTTTCAGCACCCGCTCAAAGTTCGCGATGTCTCCCGCTTTGAAGTATTCATCCGCCATCAACTGCGCGTACCGACCGAAAAAGTCGGTGTCGTGCGTGAAGAACTCCTGCAGGTACGCGAGCCGCTGCGCAGGCTCCTTCATCCGGGCGAGCAACCGCAACGCGCAATCGCGCGATTCGTAAAACTGTCGATTGGCGGTCGCATATTTCGTCCAGTGCTGGACCGCCTCGGCCTCCAGCCCCATTTTCAGCAGCGAGTCGCCAATCGAACTGGCGTAGGTCGGCTCGTTGCCAAACTGCTGTTGGGCCTGCTGCATCCAATTCCAGGCGGCCCGGGCGAGATTGGCGTCGCCGTTGTTGCGGTCCGCCGCCAGCAGCATTCGCCGCCAGATGTCGGCGGACGACCGATCGGGAGGGAGCTTCAGCAAATGCTCGGCGGCCGCCTTGGCATCCTCCGGTTTGCCATAGTCGATCGACGTCTCCAGCCAGCCGATGGCCGCCGGGATGTCCTGGGGAAATCGCTTGGCGAACTGCGCGTACACTTTCACGTTTTCGCCCCGCTTCTCACCGGGCGAATAATGTCGGAACCAGTCCGATTGCGTCTGCAACAACGTCCGGGCGGCGGCATCGTTCATCTTGTCGAACGTCGCGGGCTGCAACAGTTGGGCGCGAATCGCCTCGCCGGGGGGATGCTGGCTGTTCTTCTGGTCGGCCCAGGCGGTGATCAGCGGATCGGCGCTCGACTTCTGGTATTCCTCCTGCGCGAGATTCGCCCGCGCCACCAGGTCTTTATTCTGCCGGGCGTTTTGCGCCCAGTTCTTCACCGCGTCGCGCAGACTCACCAGATACGGATGATCGCGCCGCGCCCCGAGCGCCAGCGCCAGGTCGGCTTTGAATTCATTGTCATCGGTCGCGCTATACAGCAACCAGTCGACCGCCGACGACGTGTAGCCATCTTCACCCGGCAACTTGGTGATCAGTTCCCGAATCGCCTGCTTCGCCTTGGCCAGATCCTTGATTCGATCCCGATACAGATCCAGCCCCAGAGCGTACCGCAGGTAATGGACCCCCGGCTTGTTTTGCGCGATCGCCTGAAGCAGTTTCTGTTCGGTGTCGGCCCAGCGGGCGGCGTCGTCCCCATTCTCGCGGACGAACACTTGGGCGTTGCCATTCGTAATCGGATCGTCGGCGAGCAGCGTCGCGAGCAGTGCCGCCCCCCGGGGCTTTTCCCCATTCACGATGCACGAATTCGCCAGGTAACTGATTCCATGGAACCGATCGGGACGGGTCGGGTACTTCTGGAGGTATTGCGTGGCGAGCGGTTCCAGCTCATTCGGCTTCGCCTGGGCGTAGAACAGCCGATAGATCTGGTAGTAATGGGCGATCTGATCGTCGCGAATCGCACGGGCCGCCGCCATGCTCTGGGCGGCGTTCGCGTGCTGACTGAGATTGCCGTAGTTCTCGCTTTGGGTGACGTGCAGCAACCGCTGCGACTCGGCGTCCCCCCCCAGCCCCTTCTGGAACAACTTCACACCGACCGCGGCGCTCTTGGCCCACTGCGCGATTCGGCGGTAATCGAGAAACGCCTGGTAACCCACCTCGCGGGCGAATTCGCCGGGGGGGAGTTTGTCGAGCATTTCTTCACCCAAGGCCGCCGCCTGGGCGATTGGGTCGGGCTGGTTGGTGAGGTCAAACAGCGTGATCGCCGTCGCCCCGTAACGTCGGCCGATTTCGTTGGCCCCCTGTCGTTTCCAGACCGCCCGGCACGCCTCCGCCGCCCGGACACGGTCATCGAGCTGCTGCAGCGCGTCGGCGAGGCGGATTTCGAGCGCGGGATTCTCGGCGGCATCGGGGTACCGGGTCATGTATTGGCGAATTGTCGTCGACAGTTCTTTATTGCGCGAGAGCCCCTCCTGGCCGTCGATCAGCTTGAGCATGATCGCCTTGTGCCGGGGGTCGGCCGGGTGCGACGCGATAAACCGCCCCCCGGCCCGCACGAGTCCGAACAGCCGACCATCTTTGTGATAGAGGTCGACCAGCTTCGCGAGCACTTCAGCCGCCTCGGGGGCGGTGTCTTTGTACTTGCCGAGATCCGACTCCAGAGCCGCCGCCTCGCGGCCAACAGGATCGACCGCCGCCTCCTGCGCGACAAGCCGACCCGCGGCCAGGGTGAGCATTCCGATCAGCAGCCAGATTGAGCGCTTCATGGTTGGCATGACTTTTGGAATCGGTGACGGTGGGAAAAGACGTTGTTGTGGACGGAAGGGCGAAAAACAGGACGGCAGGTCAGGTCGACTAAGACAGAAACGCCAAATTCGGGTGTTGGTGTTGACGAAAGAAGAAAAGAATTTGACAGGATGAACAGGATTTACAGGATGAAAAAAAAGGAAGGAAAAAGGGACGAATCTCAAGTGGCCCGGCATTCGCCTGCGAGCCCCTTTCCCTTTCTGTCTTTCCTTCTTGCTTTCCTTTTTTCCTTTCCGTCATCCTGTAAATCCTGTTCATCCTGTCTAAAATTTTCCGTTTTTTTTAACACCACATCCGGCATCCAGGCTCCCGAATCCCCGGCGATCGTGTCTGTTTTACTTCGAAGACTTGTTCAACGCTTCGCTGATCTTCTTGGCATCGACCGCAAGCGGGCTTTCGGGGAATTCACTGAGGAGCTGTTCAAATCGGCGCTGCGCCTCGGCTTTGCGATCCATCCGGAACAGGCACCGCCCGTAATTGAACAGGATCACGTCCAGAAACTTGGCGTCGGGCTGGTTGTTGAGGACCGTTTCAAACGTGTCGATCGCCCGGGCGTAGTCCTTCTGGATGTAGTAGTAATTCGCCATCCGGGCCACCGCCTCACCGACCCGTCCGCTTTCCGGAAACTGGTCGTAGACCTTTTTGAACTCCTGAAACGCCCGGTCCCGCAACTGGGCGGCCGGTTCCCCCATCGCCTTCGCCGCCATCGTTTCATAACACTCGGCGATTCCAAACTGCGCCTCACCCCGTAGCAGGCTTTGCGGCATCGCCACCAACCGCGAATACACGCCAATCGCCCGTTCGAGGTCGTTCTGCTTCCGGGCGACGTCGGCGAGTTTCAACAGCGCCTCGTCGACAAACCCGCTGTTCGGAAACTCGCTCTGCAATCGCTGGCACATCGCCGCCGCCAGGTCGAGTTTGTCCATCGCGAAATAGATGTTCGAGAACTGGACATAGAGCTGTTCCAGAAGACTCCCCCGCAGTTTGACCGCCTCGTCGGCGACCTCTTCACACACCGTGAGGGCCAGCGTGTATTTGTCGTTCGCCTTATCCTGTAGCCCGAACTCTTTGTAGCGATTACCAATCTGCGTCAGAGCGTCGGCGGTTCGCAACTGAGTCTGGATTTTGAGTTCCTGATCCGAGATTTCCGCCTTCGTCACCCGCACGCCGCCGATATTCCCCTCCAGACACCGCGCGACCGCTTGCACTTGCTTTGTCCCCTCACGCATCCGGACCGCGTCGAGATAGGTGAGCCGAACTTCGTCGGAGGGAAGGGCCTGCAGAATGTCGTCGGCCGGGTTGATCTGGTCGGTCTTCACCAACGGCACACTCGCGTGGAAGACCCCGGTGTGCAAGGTGCCATCGTCCGCCGGCTCCCCCTTGGGACCGGCCGGTGCCGACGCCTCCACCTGTCCCACGGCCGGCCGGTCGCTGACGATCGCCGTCGGTCGCGTCTCTTTCAGAGTCACTTTGACCGAGTCGACCTCTTTCCAACGCTCAATCTCCGGTTCATCACTGCGATTGCCATCGGTCGGGGCGGCCGCCGGCGGCGGGGCGGCGGGGTTCCCTTTCACCCGCGCGATCGCCTCGGCTTCGAGTTCCTCTTCCGACTTCAGTCGAAACACGCGCACGACCGCCTGCACCGCGTCGGCCGCATCGGAAACATCGCCGTCGGCGTCGATGACCCTCAGGTTGACACTCTTCCCCAGCACCACGCCGTTGACTGTTTCCGAGAACGCCCCGTCGGTGATCGCCGCGATCGCCGTCCCGACAACACGCACCTTTTTCAAAACCGGTGTTTTCACCTTCTTGTCGGCACGATGTTCGTCGGTGTAGGTGACCACCACGGAATCGCCACCGTGGATCTCCAGCGTGCCATTCCCCTTCACCGGCTTACCGAGCCGGGTGGGAACGGACCCGAACACCAGGCCAGGGAAGCACTCCACGACTTCTTCGTCCCCACTGTCGGCTTTGCAGGTCACCTGCACCGACTGGCTCGGTTCCAGCACCGCGAGGTCGGCGTCTTCGATTCGCACGAACAGTCGTTTGCCCGCCTCGAGTTTCTCTCCCTGTGCCGAGTCGTCCCCCAGCGTGGTGCCCACCTTTTCCAGCGCCTGGATCGCCCGACTGTAATGCCCAAGCTGAAAGTGCCCCAGACCAATGTAATAGTACGCTTCGTTGACCTGAGGACTGACAGGAAACTTCTCGACCACCTCCCGCATGATCTGGAACGACTTGCCGAAGTTGCGGACTTCGTACAGACAGATCCCCAGTTTCAGCGTCGCCTCGGCCCGCTGTTCGTCGCTGTTGTTCTCTTCGCTGGCGGCGGCTTCGAAATGGACACGGGCACGGTCGTAGACTCGTTCGCGCTGGAGAAAATAGTTGCCGAGTCGAAGATGCGCCTCGAATCGCAGTCGGCTGCGGGGGTAGCGCTCGATAACCGACTTCCAGACCTCAATCGCTTTAGCCGACTCCCCCGCTTCGAGCCGGGCGTCGCCCGCTTCGAGCAGTTTGCGAGCGGCTCGGTCTTCAACAATCGAACCCCGGACGGGCGCGCCCGCCGACTCGTCGGCGGGAGGGGCCGCCTGAGCGAAGACCGCCGCTGGGGTCAGCAGCAACAACGCGACAAAAGCGAGACGCATGGTGATGGAACAACCTTTCGCACTCGGAGTCGGCACCGTTCACAGTGACCTCGAGGGGAATCCATTCACCCACAAACTCTGTCGAACGGGATGTTCGCAGAGAGGCGGACTGTTCGCAATCAACCGGTCGTAATCAATTTTCAACGGGATGACGCGAATCGTAGCCACATACTCCCTGTTGTATACTATACGATTTTCATTTGTCAACCATGCGACATTTTGTCCAGATGCCGAGGTCGATCGGTACCCCAACCGGTTATACTCCGAGCGAAGTAAAACGAGACATTCATTGAGCGACACCTTGCCCCCTCGCCCGGCAGGTGAAGGAGATCGGTGGCTCACATGACACGCCTCGATAGCGGCTCAGACTCCTGCCACGTCCTTTTGAGATTCGTCTTGCCCGATTTCCCAACTTGTGAGAGATTCCGGCCTGTTGAACCCCTGCCGCCGGTCCCGTTCCCGCACGGATGCGGCTGAAAACTTTGGGGTTTGTGCTTCATTTTGACCACGGAAGGCCCCCTCATGACCCCGCTTCGCTTCCTCACGGGACTCCGCCACCCACTGTTGATCGCGGCGCTCGCCACGTTTTGCTCAGTTGGTGTGATCGCCCAAGACGGCTTCGCACCCTCGCGAACCCGACGTCCGATTCCCGCCGGCCCCAGCCTCAGTGAAACGACCGCGCTGCTCGAAAGCGCCGTTCGCAATCTTTATAAGGTCATCGAACCCGCCAACGATGAAGCGTCGCCCAACGAATTGCTGGCCTACGCCGACCTTCGTTCGCTGCGACTCTATGTCGGTGCGCTCGAAGTCGCCGGCTGGTCGCTGGAAAAGGTGACGGTCGATTATGACCGTTACTCACAAAGCGGTTTGTACCGCGACCGCAGTCGGCTCACCGACCGCAGCGCCTTGGCCGCCTGGGAACGTTATCAGGCCGCCAAAGAGACCGTTCGCACTCTGCTCCAACGGGTCCGCAGTACCGCGATTCTCTGCGAACACCAGATCAGTTTCTGCGATCCCCAGGTCTCGCACGAGTGGCGGAATGAGGTTCTTCCCGCCCTCCGCGACTGCATCGCCGCCACCGACCCGATCTTCGCCGAGGAAGTCGCGTATCAGCGGTACGGCGTTCCCGGACAGTCGGCTCGGGTTGTTCCCGCGAGCGGCTCCAACAACGCGTCGGGTGACGCTGTCGACGTCTCCCGCAACCCGGTCTACCAGCCGTACGACGGCCAGGGGCGTGGCCAGGGTCGCTACGTCGAAGTCCGCGCCTTCAGCGGACCGGTCCGCGTGAAACTCGTTCGGTTTCAAAGTCACGAGCGGTCGTTCGGTGTCACCGACGCGTCGGTGATTCGCGAATTGACCGTCGATGAAGTGGTCGAACCGGGTCAGCCGCTGTTCGTCCCGTGCAACCGCGGGCGGATGGTCGACGTCAGCAATCTGGAAGTCGAATGGGCTCCCGCCGACCGCGGCGGCCGGCGTGTGATGGCGACAATCGACCTCGTCGAAAACAACGACGGCGACCGCAACTGAAGCGATCGCGACTCACAGACTCTCTCAATCCAACGCGTTGTCAGCGAAGTGCTGACGACGCGTTGCTCGTTTTTACTCCGCACGGCA
>JAPLOC010000202.1 GCA_026692825.1 Planctomycetota bacterium
CGGTGATTTGCGTTTGCAACTCGCCAATCCGCGTCTTCTGCTGGGCAATCTCCGCCCGAAACTCCCCTTTCTCCCGCTCCAGCCGCTCAATCGACTCCACCGACGCCTGTTGCAACGCCGCAAGTTCCTCCGCGTTCGCGTTCTTCTTCAGCCACCCATCGAGCGTCTGCTGCAACTGCCCAAACGACAACGTCGCCGCGTCCCATTCGCCCGCCTTCCATGTCTGTTCCGCCCGTGCGAAGTCGGCGGGGATTGGGGCGAGACCGGCATGCGATTGCAGTCGCTCGGGGATCTGCTTCTTCAACCGCTCGTACCCGTCCCGAGAGTCGGCCGCGACCCGGGCCGCGGTGTTTTCATCCGCAGTCTCGGCGAGCTGGCGATGAAACCGGGCGAGCTTTACCAGTGCCTCGTCGGTCTCCCCATGCTCCAACAGCAGCCGAATCTCTTCGCTCATCGTTCGCAACGCCTCGACCGAACGCGTGATCTTGGGGGCCGACATTGTCCAGGGAGATTTGGTCAAGACGGTCGTCAGATGCTCCCGCAACGGCTGGCACCGCAACAATTCTTCACTGGTCCGAATCGCCCGCCGCAACAGTTCGCGACGCGCCACCAAGTGCCGTTTGGCCTCGGTCGGGTCGCCGGTCCGCCGGGCATGATCCTCGGCTCGCTTTTCTTCGAGACTGGCGTCGAGCAGCGACTTCACCGCCGGGTGCGACGCGTTGGCGAGCCGGTCGGACTGGTCGACCAGTTCCTCGACCTGCCGGCTTTCGTACGCCTGGCGGGCGACTTCCGACTGGTTCCAGAAATAACCCGAAAGCCCCAGCGCCGGCGCGACCAAGAGCGCCACCAGCACGGCGACTCGCCACCGCTTCTGGCGATTTTCGCGAGCCACGCACCAGCCTTCGAGATCGTCGGCGAATTCCCCGGCGGTCGCGTAGAGCCGGGGGTCGGGGGCGTTGTCATCGAGTCGCGAATTGCGATCGCGCAGTCCTTTCAAAAGGGACCGGACCAGCGCCGGCGGCAACCCCGCCTGGTCAAGTTCGGCGGTCCGCCGGGCCTTGCCCGCCTCTTCGGTATCCGACCCCGCCGAGTGGCCGGTGAACGTGTGGTAGGCGACGGCGACCAGTTGCCGAATGTCGCTCGGCCGACCGGGTTTTTCTTTGCGCGCGAGCAGAGCCGCTGACGAACATCCGTCCGTTCCCCCCCGTCCCGAGACTGATCGCAGCGAATGGTACCCCTTGGCCAGTCGGCCTCCCTGACCCATGTCGATCAGGCGAATACGATCTCCCTTTTGGACCAGAATGTTGTTGGGAGACAAATCGCCGTGAATGAGGTTGGAATCGTGCAGCCGTTGCACGCACCGCGCGAGTCGCGCCAGCAGCCGCACTTTGTCGACGAGCGGAAAATCGCGAGCCTCGGCGATGTAGTCGGGGAGTTTGCGGCCGTCGATGAATTCCATCACCAAGAACGGCTGGCACGGGTCGGCACCCGGGCGAGGAGGGCCGGGCCGTTCGACGCCGGTGTAATAGTGCGGCAGAATATCGTGCGGCACGTTGTCGGTGGCGAGGATCTGCCGTTCGCGTTCGAACAGATCGAGCGCCAGGTGATCGCCAGGGTCGAAGCAGACTTTGACGGCGACCTTTCGGCCGGTCAATTCCTCCTTCGCCAAGTGGACGACGGCGGTGGCCCCGTGCGAGATTTCGCCTTGGAGTCGAAACCCGCGATTTTCAAGCTCCGCGATCGTCCCCGGCCACAAGACACGACGCCCGGCGTCGTCGGCACCAAGGCCGGCATGGAGATTGGGAGGTTCGGAGCTGGAGGGGGGGATCATGGAAGGATGAAGGCTCGTTTTCTGGCGAACGGCCGGCGTAAGCCGGCTGGTGCGGTGAATGATCTGGCGTCGGGCGGTATCGCGATTGCTCAACGATTCAAGGTGCTGTCTGCGACAATCTAGGCTTGAGAGACCTCGCCAGGAGTTGTTGAACGGTTCCGATTCAAACACAGAGGCACGGAGAACACAGAGAAACGGCCCTTCTCCGTGTCCTCTGTGGCTCTGTGTTTTAAAATCTTCCTGTGATCGCTTGAGTCGCAAACACCGCATTTATCAAGGAGATCTTCGCCGTGCATCCTGTTGGTCACTTTCACATCGTTTCGCATTTGCCGATTCTCGACCGGATGGAATTGTCTGAAGGGGCGAATCGCCGTCACCGCAGGTTGTCGCGCAGCCATTCAATCGCCGCGGTGCGACGGCTCTGCACGGTTCCTTCAAAAACCCCCAGCATGTGGGCGATTTCCGGGTAGGGCATGCCGTCGAGATACCGGTACCGCATGACCAGGGCCATTTCCTGGTGCGTCGAATCGCCCGTTTCGAGCCACGTCTCGAGTTGTTCGAGCACTCGCGCACCGAGCGGGATGCCGACCGTTTTTTCAAAGTGGCGGTTTCGCTCGGCGACCAGCGGGGCCAGCAGCGGGGCGATATCCTGAAGAATTTCGCGACCGCGTTTTTCCCGCCGTAGGACGTCGCGCATCAGATTGGCGTTGGCGACCGACGCCCACAGCCGCAGGTTTTTGGCGGTGCGGGCTCGCCAAAACGCGTCGGGGCGTTTTTCCAGCAGTTTGACAAAGAAGTTGTTGATCATCTCGGTGAACCGAACCGCGGTGTCCTTTCGCTGAGAGATCACGCCGGGGCCAAACAGTTTCATCATGATGCCCGGCAAACAGCTTCGGAAGTAGCCGTCGACGATTTCGAGAACCCGCTGTTCCTTCGCCAAGATCTCGATTTCGAACTGGGAAAGCCTGCAGGGATTGCGGTTCCCGTCAAAGCGGCGAATGGGGGCAGTGGGATGGGGCAGCGTTTGCCGCAACGCGTCGATTTCGTCGAGCAGAGTAATCAGCTCGGTTTCATCGTCTTTGGGGAGATCGAACGGCGAGGCGACGGCAGTCATGGCTGGGAGCAATTTACGGGCATTCTTCGGTTGGGAATTTCGAATTGCCGGCATTGGACACCAAGTTCTGGCGAACGGCCGGCGCAAGCCGGCTGGTTCTTGGGGCGGAGAAACAGAGTTCGACGGCAGGGGGCTGCCGCCCCCCGCTCGCCTGGTGGATGCTACTTGCCGCGAATTTCGATGCGGACGTCGGCACCGGTGAGAGTGGTGGTGTCGTTTGACGGGGCTACTGCGGTAGGGGTCGATTCTACCAGCCGGCTGACGCCGGGCCGTTCGCTGGAGTCGCTGCGCGACTCTTCGCTCTTGTCGCGAATCGCCTTCAGCGCTTCCAGGCGATTCCACTGGCGGGAGATTCGATTCGAGCCGGTGCTTGTTCCTGCGGGGGCGTTCAAACGTCGGGCTTCGTTGCGTGATTCGATGCCGGTCACTTCATCTCGCAACCGGGCGACACTGCCGGCGATCGCTTCGTCACCGAGCCGGGTGTTACCCGAAACGGCCGCCGCCATTTCGAGCGTTTTCGCCTCGACCTCGGCCTGTGACCGGCGAGCCACCAGAATGTCGACCTCCTGCTCGGCTTCATCCAGCGCCCGGCGCATGTCGGCGAGCGCTTCTTCTGCCTGCCGTTCGCTCTGTTGCAGGCGGTCGAGTCCCTGCTGCTTGATCGTCAACTGCTTTTCCTCGCGTTCCTGACGGGCGAGCAGGTCGTCGAGTTCGCGCTGAAACTCGGCGATCGGCATTTCCTGGTTGGCGAAGGTTACTTTCGTCAGATGTTCCTGGGTGGCCCGCTCGAGAACAGGATACGCCTCGGACAGCAGGCGTTGCCGGCGGTCGAGCGAGTCGGCCAGCAGGGTGAGATCTTTGCGCAGTTGCGAGATCTGGTTCTTCGATTGGGTGAGCTGAACCTGTCGGTCGAGCAGTTCCTGGCGAATGGTCGCCAGCTCTTGCTGACGTTTCTTGTCGTGGACTTCGCGGGGGAGTTCGCGCTGCAGATCGTCGAGGGCGACATTGGCTGAGGCACGGGCGAAGCCGAACAGCTCAGACAACTGGCGACCGGCGACGAGATACAGGACTGTCGGTACCAAGACACTCAGCAACAGGAAGGACTTGAGCGATTTGTTGTTCATGATTCGTTGTTCCAGTTGAAGAGGGCGAAACAGGTTCCGGGTCGGGGGAAGCGGCTTCCCCCGAGTTCTGCGGAAACAACGAATGGCGGCGAAAAAAATCTGAACAATCTTGAAAAGATCGACGCGGCGTGCCAGAGATTTCGACGCAAAGCGTCTGCGGAAAACGAGATACGTTTGAGAAAATAACGAGGTTCAGCGTCACTGCGGCCGCTTCCCAAACGCGAAAAAACGACCCGACAGGATGAAAGGGATGAACAGGATGGAGCTGCTCGCCATTTCTGCTCTCGGGATACGTGGCTGATATTCGAAAAACTCCGTGTCCACACGATTGACTGTCGCCTCGGCAATCCTGTCCATCCTTTTCATCCCTTTCATCCTGTCTAAAAATTCGGCGGGTGGTAGTCCCCACCTCCCAAAGACTTCCAGCACCATTCGGCCGTTTGCCGTACGAAGGATGCTCGCCAATCCACGATCGAGCCGGCGATTTTCTTGGGAAAGTCCCGAAAAACGCCGCCGGGTGTGGAACCCGGCGTTCCGATTCGCCAAACTTGCCGAGGCGTCATTCGCCTGCAATGATCGACACCTGACCCAGTCATGATTTCTGACTTTCGCAAACCGCCGCCCGGGCATTCCGCGCGACAACCCCTTTGAGTCCCTGATGACGCAACCTTCCCGGAGCCGTGCCGCCAGTCGATGGACCCCCATTTTCCTGGGGCTGTTCGCGGCATCGGTCGTGGGGGGTGGGGTGTGGTGGCTGCGCCGGGATCGAGTGGAAACTCCTCCCCGGGAACCGAAAGAACAGGTCGTGGAGCCGGCCCCTCCCAAGCCAGCCCCACCGAGCGAGGCGTATGTTGGCAATCGCGCCTGCCGCGTTTGCCATTCGGATATCGCCAACATGTATGACGGGCACACCATGGCGAACTCGGCGGCGCTGGTCTCGGAAGCTCCCGCCCTGGAAGACTACACCACCGCCACCCGGTTTTCGAAAGGGGGGTGCGACTACCGCGTCGAACTCGCGGACGATGGAGTTTACCATCATGAATCGTACACCGACGCCCAGGGGGAATTGTTCGACCAGCGGGTGGAAGTCCAGTATTCGGTCGGTTCGGGTCATCGGGGTCGGTCGTATTTCATTGATCGGGGCGGGTTGTTGTTCATGTCGCCCATCTCGTGGTACTCGCAGCAGAATCGCTGGGATCTCTCTCCCAACTTTCCCGATCAAAATCACCCCCGTTTCGAACGCCCCGTCACCGGACGCTGTCTCGGTTGCCATGCCGGGCGTGTGAATCACGAACCGGGCGAAAACGACCGGTTCACACATCCCGCAGTCCGCGAGTCGGCAATTTCCTGCGAAAGGTGTCACGGTCCAGGTCGCGACCATGTCTCCTGGCATCGCGGAGGGGATTCCCGGACGGGGGACGACCCCATCATCAATCCCAAAAAACTCTCCCCCTCCAAACGGGAAGGGGTCTGCAACCAGTGCCATCTGATTGGAACCGATGAGGTACTGCGCTACGGCCGGACCGACTTCGATTTTCGGCCCGGAATGGAAATTGGCGACGTCTGGTCGATTTTTGTCGAGGGAACGGGCGTTTCGAACGCGGGAGAGACAACCGCCGTCAGTCAGGTGCAGCAGATGCGGGCGAGTCGTTGCTTTATTGGAAGCGAAGGCAAGCTCGGCTGCATCACCTGTCACGATTCACACCGACTCCCGACCAGCGACACACGCCTGGTGGAATACAACACCCGGTGCCAGAATTGCCATACGGACCGGGGTTGTTCGCTTCCGTCGGCGGAGCGAGAGGCGGCTCCCGCGAACGGTTCGTGCATCGACTGCCACATGCCCCGGCTCGGAGCGAACGACGTGCCGCACACGACCCAGACTGACCACCGCGTGTTGCGTCGCCCCCAGTCACAGACAGCGGAAGAATCGAGCGCGGTGGGGAAATCGCGAGAACCGGTCACGCGCATCTTTGACCTCGAAGAAGTTCCGCTCGACGCGTTTGATTTGAATCGAGCGCTGGGAATTGTCGAGGCGATTCGCGCGGAATACAGCCAGAATGCCGAACGGGCGGCACGGGCTGTTTCGCTGCTGGAACCGGTCTCGAAACGCGATCCGACTGACAGCGCGGTCGCTGACAAGTTTGGGATCTCGCTGGCAATCTCGGGGGATCCCGATCGGGCGGTCGACACCTGGCAACGGGCGCTGTTCGCCAACACCAAAAGCGAAGGGTTGTTGTATTCGATTGGACTCGCCTATTCGACAAGAGGCCGTCACGCCGAGGCGCTGCCCTATTTCAATCGCCTGACACAGGTGAATCCCTGGCGCACGGAATACCAGGCGCAGCGGTCGCGGGTTCTGCTGGCGAACGGAAAAACGGAAGAAGCGATCGAGGCGGCCAAGCGGGTGACCGAGTTGAACCCTGCCATGGCGGCGGGATGGGAATGGCTGGCGTTCATCTGCGAACAGGATGGCCGTCCCATTGAAGCCGAGCGATACCGTAAGATTCAGAAGCGAAACGAGAAGCGGACGGCCGCTGAATGAGCGGAACCCGTCAGCGGTTTCGGCCGTGATCTCACTGCCGCGCGCCCCGCCATGTCGTTTCACACCATTTCAAATCCCGACGAAACCCTGATTCATGTCGTCTTCCACTCCAGCCCCCCAACAACGCCCCCCTCTGGTGACGCTGCTGCTGGCCTTGATTCCCCTGGCCATCGCGGTGGGAGGATATCTCTTCTTGCGAACGAATCAGCCAGAACCGTTGATCGCGGAAGAGCTGGTTGACCCCCAGAAGAATCTGTTGCCCGTGAAAGGGCCGGAATATGAAGACATCGTCAAAAGCTGGGAGCTGAAGAACCCCGCCGCCCCGTCGCGCGGATTCGTCGGCAGCGCCGCCTGCCGGGAGTGCCATGCGGAGATCTACGACAAATATCAGGCGACCGGCAAGGCGAAGTCGTTTGGTTCCAGCCTCGATCCGGCGGTCGCCGCGAGTTTCACGCAGGGGGAACGCTGGTACGGCGTCGAACACCAGGACGGTTCGACGTTTCACTGCGAAGCGCTGTTCGATGACGCAAGTGAGCCGATTTACAAACAGCGGGTTCCGGTCCAATTCGCGATCGGTTCCGGAAGCAAAGGGAAGTCGTACGCGTTTCTCCACGACGGGTCGCTGTTTCTGTCTCCCCTCTCCTGGAGCGCCGAGGGAAATCACTGGGATCTGACGCCGGGATTTCGTCCGGAATCGGGGAATCGGTTTGAACGCCGAGTGACAGCCCGCTGTCTGTCGTGCCACGTCGGGCAGGTGAACGCGGCGAGCAAGCAATTCGATCGGTTCGGCGATCCGCCGTTCATCGAAGCGAGCATCGGATGCGAGCGATGCCACGGGCCGGGGGAGCAGCACATCGCGCTGCGGCAGAAGGACAAGGCGGCGACGAATGATCCGATCGTCAATCCGAAACATCTTGACGCCGAACGTCGCGAGGCGGTTTGTAATCAGTGCCATCTGTCGGGCGCGGAAGAGGTTTTGCGGCACGGTCGGACCGATTTTGATTTTCGTCCGGGGATGACCCTGTCGGAAATTCGCACGACCTACCTGGACCCGTCCCCCACGAATTCGGACGGCACTCCGCGCAGTGCCAGTCAGGTCGAACAGATGCGCGCAAGTCGCTGCTACCGGTTGAGCGAAGGAAAACTCGGCTGCATCACCTGTCACGACGCGCATGGTTCCCCCGCCCCCGCGGAGCGCGACGCGTTCTATCGGGCGAAGTGCCAGACGTGCCACGCAGACAAGGGGTGTATCCTTCCGGAGGACCAGCGACTCGCAAAGAACGATTCCTGCGTCGCCTGTCATATGCCGACGACAGACGGAGTCGCACAGCCCCATGTTTCCCGCACCAGCCATTCGATCTCACGGACGCCGGAGGCGTTTACTCCACGGGGTGGGCGTCGGCAGTTGGAGTTGTTTGTCGATGGAGGTGCGCTGCCGGCGGTCGACTTGCAACGGGCGCGGGGGATCCTTGGATCGCGGACAGCGGAATCGCAGCGCGATGAGGAACTTGCCGCCCGGGCGATCACGTTACTCGAGCCAATCGCGGCGGCGAACCCGGGGGACGCGGCGGCGGCGCTGGCGATCGCTCGCTGTTATCAGGTTCTCGGGCGGCCGCAGGATGCGGTGCCGTTGTGGCGGGAAGTTCTCAGTCACGATGCCGAGAATGAGGTCGCGCTGCTGGCGATGGCGCAGACGTTTCACCGCTTCGGACAGTACAAGCGGTCACTCGAGTTCCTTGATGCGTTTCTGCAACTGAACGACTGGCCCGCCGACGTGCAGGGTTTGCGGGCGCAGTTGCGGGAACAAACGGAAGATTTTGACGGTGCATTGGCAGCGGCGCGACTTGCACTGGAACGGGACCCGACTCAGATCACCGCGTATCAATGGTTGGAGAAAGCGAGTCAGCGCGCCGGGCTGGCCGAGGACGCCGCGAAATACCGCGCGGTGAGAGAACGGATCCTGAAGCGTTTGCCTCCACCGGAGGAGAGTCCGAAGGAGGAGTGAGAGGTTTTGGTGTGCGAACAACCGCCAAGAACCGCCCTCGGGGAAGCGCTCGGCATCCAACCGAACCGTAATGTCGAATTGAGTCCAACGTCGTGGACACCCCGGAGGTCTTGACGAGAAATTGGATCCTCGCCAGCGCTTCTGGCTGGTACCGAAGTTACGTCATCAACTCTTCGGTCGGCCCGGGACCCGCAGGAAGAATACTGCGAGCAAGGCGGCACAGAAGAGCGCGATGAGACTGAAGTTGGAGAATATCAGTCCGGTGGGTTGCCGGTGAGCCGTCGCCGGTTCCGTTTCGGTGGAATCGGGTCTCGGGGGTGGGGTCTCCGAGAGTTCGTCGGGTGGCAGGTCCGCGTTTGTGTTGTTGACCTGATTCTCCGCCGACGGTGTGCGTGGCAGCCCCCGCTTGCCGGTCGTCGGTCGACGCCGCTCGAATCCGCCGGCGACAGTCCACACGAGAATCGTTTGATCGACACTGCCGCTGGCGATTTGTGTGCCATCAGCACTCCAGGTGAGGCAGGTGATTTCCCCCGTATATCCCCGGAGTGTGCGGAGGTTGGCTCCGGTAGACGGATCCCAGATTCGGAGCGTCTGATCGCGGCTTCCGCTGACGAGCTGGGTGCCACTTCCGTCAAATTCCACGCAGGTGACCGACTTGGTGTGCCCCCGCAGCACGAGCAGCTCGGTCCCGGTGGGAATGTCCCAGATTCGGACGGTCATATCCGATCCGGCACTGGCTAGACGACGGCCATCCGCGCGAAATGCCACGCTGTGGACCGAACCGGTGTGACCTGTCAGTCTCTTTTTCTGCAGCCCGGTCACCGCGTCCCACAGCGTGATGGTTCCATCCCGGCTCGCGCTGGCGAGCCAGCGCGCAGTGTCGCTGATCGCGACGGCAGTCAGTTCGGTGTCATGCCCATTCATCAACAGCGGAAGCGGATTCGGGCTGGGGTCAGCCAGATTCCAGACGCGCAGAATCGGGTCTCCACCGGCACACGCGATTCGGGTTCCATCCCGGCTGATGGCGACACTTTTCACGGCCTGTTTCTGGCAATCCAGCGTGAATTTCACCAGGCCGTTCGTCGTGTCCCACACTTTCGCGGTCCCGTCGTCGCTGCCACTGACGATCGCAGATCCCACATCAGCCACGGCCACGCTGGTGACACGGCCGTCGTGTCCTTGAAGCGTCTGGGATTCCTGTCCCGTCACCGTGTCCCAGCTCTTGACCGTCTGATCCACGCTGCCGCTGTAGAGGCGTTGTCCATTCGCGCTGAATCGGACCGCGGTCACCGCGTCGGTATGTCCGCGCAGTGTCAGTGTTTCCTGTCGACTCGCGCCGCTCCACAGTTTGATCGCCAGGTCACTTCCCCCACTGGCAATCGCCGTTCCACTGGAGTTGAATGCCACGCTGTTCACATTGCTGGAATGCCCATTCAGGGTGATCATCTCCAGACCGCTGCCGGAATCCCAGACTTTGACCGCCTGATCCCAACCCCCGCTGGCGATGCGGTCACCATTGGGGGAAAAGACCACGCTTGTGACAGCGGCGTCATGTCCCTGGAGCGTGAGCAGTTCCTGGCCGTTCACGGCATCCCAGACTTTCAGGGCCTTGTCCCAACTGCCGCTCACCAGTCGCTTTCCATCACCGCGGAACGCCACGCAGGTGATTCGACGGCGATGTCCCTTCAGGGTGTGAACCAGAGTTCCCGTCGACGTCTCCCACACCCGGACCGTTTTGTCCTCGCCACCGCTGACGACGCGCTGGCCATCGGAGCTGAACGCGACGCCATAAATCTCGCCAACATGTCCAATGAGTTCGTGAATCTCGTATTTGTCCGCGGCGTCCCAGATCTTAACGGACTGGTCCCAACTGCCGCTGGCGATCTGCCGACCATCGGGACTGTAGGCGACACTCGTGACATAACCGGTGTGGCCATCGAATTTGAGCAGTTCCCGATTTTCCGTCAGATCCCAGACACGGGCCGTCTTGTCGTTGCCACCACTCACAAGGCGTGTCCCGTCGGGACTGAACGCCAGACTGTTTACGACCCCGACGTGCCCGAGCAGGCTGTGTGTCTGTTTCCGTGACGCGACATCCCAGACGCGAACCGTTCCGTCACCGCTGGCGCTGGCGACCCGACGATCATCGGGACTGTACGCGACACAATTGACGTCCCCCTCGGGACCGGTCAACGTCGGCGATTCCGCGGCGCTACCGATCGCCCAGATCTTGACCATTTGGTCAGCCGCGCCGCTGGCGGCGCGCGTCCCGTCGGCGGAGATCGCGACGCTCGCCACGACTCCGACGTGTCCTTTCAGTGTCAGGGGTTCCGATTTTCCGTTCAGGAACCAGACTTTGATGGTTTGGTCTTCACTCGCGCTGAGCAGCCGCCGATTGTCGGCGCTCACCGCCACACCGGTGACACTGCGGGAATGAGCGGTGATCGTCCGCTCGCACAGGCCGCCGACAGCGTCCCAGATCTTCACAGTTCCATCAGCGCCCCCGCTGAAGATCAATGTATCGTCCCCCCCAAATCCGATGCTGTTGATGATTCCCTGCCGCGCGTCAATTGTCGCCGCCCCCGCGCCACTGGCGACATCCCAACCCCGCAGCATTTGATCCCAACCACCGCTGAAAACCCGCCGACCGGAAGGACTGAACGCCACACAGGAGACGACTCCCGTCGAGCCAGTCAGCGTGTGAACTGGCATACCACTTTGGGCGTTCCACAGCCGAACGGTCTTGTCGTCGCTTCCGCTGGCAACCAGATTCCCCGGGGGATTAAATGCCACACACGTCACCGCCCCCATATGACCGGTGAATTTCCAGAGTTCGCGTCCGCTCGCCACCTCCCAGACACGAACGGTTTGATCACTGCCGCCGCTGGCGATTCGGTCGCCCGCGGCATTGAACGCGACACTGGTGACCAATCCCTGATGCCCGATCAGAGTGAGAATCTCCCCGCCGGTGTTCGCGTTCCACAGCCTGATGATTCCGTCCCCCCCTCCACTGGCGACGCGCTCGCCGTCGCGGCTGAGGGTGACACAGGCGACCTTTTCTCCGTGCCCCAGCAGGGTGCGCTGGTCCTGGTTGAATTTCGTATAAAGGTAGTCGTGTTCCCAATCCCGCAGATTCCACTGCGCCGAGTCGAGGTACGTCCAGGCCATCGCGACATTCCCCGCGTCCCACTCGCGGAGCGATTTTGAGATCGTGGTGGCGTAGACCAGGTTTTCGGCCCGATCGCGCTGCTTTTCGGCGAGTTCCTTGGATGTTTCGGCCTCGTTCCGGGCGAATTCCGCGTCGGAACGGGCCAGCTTCGCGTTGTTCGCCTCGTCCCGCGCCTTGGTCGCGTTCTCTTCCGCCTTGGTCCGCTGCCTGTCGGCGACTTGTTTTTGTTTCGCCGCCTCATTCCAGGCAAGGATCGCCAGAATCGAACCGAGAACGGCCAGCACCGCGACAATCGCGGTGATGATCGAGCGGCGTTTCATCACCCGGGCGGTCGCTTCCGCCGTCGTGATCTTCCGCTGTCGTTCTTCACGTTCCCGCTGTTCGTCCTGGGTCGCCTGAACCAGGCTCCTTTTCAAAAAGGAATCGACCCGATGATAGGAGGCTTCCGCACACGCCTCGCTCCACGCGCGGGTGGGACGGTATTCCAACCACCATTGGTTTAGAAAATCGAGCTCGGGATTCCGCAGCAGACCCGCCGTCCGTTCATTCTCCGAGGCTTCCGCGAGCCGGCGGTAGCGGCGTCGCGACTGCTCTTCCGTCTGCAACCACGACTGAGCCGACTCGTGATCTCCTGGGTGTCCCCCTTGTCCACCGAAGCGTTGCCACTGTCGGATCAGCGCTTCGTGGCTGATGTCGAGAACGCTGTCGGCCGTCAATGGGACACCCATTGGGGGAACCAGAAAACTGCGATCGTCGCGGCGGAACGTTTCCACCACGTCCAGCACCGCTTCGACTGCGCAGCCCGCGACTTCGGCCACGTGTGACACCTTGACCGGACGACGGACGTACAAGCCGCTCGGGGCACGCTCGGCGAGGCAGCGGAACAGCATCTGCGCGATCCTCTGGCGGGGCGCAGGCCGATGGTCGGGACCGCGGTCGAGACTGGCGCGGGATCCATCGTTGAGCTCAAAATACGCCTCGTCACAGTGTTGCGACAGCGCGTTTTGGGTCGGTGCGTCGTCTCGTTGAGCGTTCGTCACCCCGCCACGGTCGCTCGCGGGTCCACTGGCTGGTGGTGTGGACTGAAGCCCCCCCACCGCAAGATAGTCCGCCAGTCGCAAAATGCGTTCGGCTCGCCCGGTACCCGTGCCATATTTGTCACCGACGATCCGGTGCCACATCCGCGCCAGGGCATGCTGCACCAGAGGCAACTGGTCGGAATTCGCGCCGGCGTCATTGATGATGCGCGTGGTGAGGGCGGGCTCGACGTCACATTGAAAAACCGCGGCGGGGCCTTCGATCGCCTGCGAGAGCTGGTCGCGTGTCAGTCGCGGGCAGAGGTATTGGCTGTCATTGAGCGCCTCGGGAAGCCCGGGGAAGAGGGCGCATTGACCCAGAAAATCGGTCCGCATCGTCAACACGATGTAAATCGGAGCGGAGCCATCACGAAACGTCTCGAGCAACAGATTCACGAAGGCGAGCGCTTCGTTGGGATCGTGCTGCTGAAAGCGAAAGACCTCTTCAAACTGGTCGACCAGCAACAAGAGATTCGTGAACGGAGGCAATTCTACCTGTTTGAGCAGGTTGAGCAGCGCGACGTCGCTGCGACGGAGCGCTGCCGTCAGCAGTACGATTCCTTCCGCGGTCGGCTGGTAGCGGGTTCCCAGAACCTCCGACTGGATGAGCGACCGAGCCAGATTGGAAAGAGGGGTATCGCCCGGCTTCATGTCGGCGACGAACCAGGTCGAGCCGAGTTCGCCCATCGCTCCCGCGTCGAGCGCGGGGAGCATTCCCGCCCGCACCAGCGACGATTTTCCACACCCCGATGTGCCGACAATTCCGAGAAACCGCCGGTTTTTCAATCGTCCCAAAACGTCATCGAGTTGCTGATCGCGACCAAAAAAGATGACCGACTCATCCCGCAGAAACGGGCGCAGCCCCGGGTAGGGAGCCGACACGTCCA
>JAPLOC010000203.1 GCA_026692825.1 Planctomycetota bacterium
CAAGTCGCGGACCGAACCGAGATTGTCGGTCAGGCTCCAGGTGACGATGCCTGAACCGGTCTCGTCGGCGAGAATCTCGTCGACGTGCGGGCCGACGAGGTAGCGATTTGTCAAAGAGCCGGTCGCTCCGCCACTGAAGGCGAGGACCAAGTCGTCCCCATCGTACACAAATCGCTGGGCCGTGTCATAGGTGCCGTTCCCGTCGATGTTGATCTGCTTGCCGATTTGGCGGTCGTAGACGTCGTAGGTGCAGGGGGCGGCGACGTGGTCCACACTATCCTTCTCTTGCAATTGACATCTCTATGCCAAAATTGGCTGCAGTTCGAGTCGCCGAAACCCGGACTTTTTGAGCGATTGCGCTGCCTGTACTCCACAGATGAGCAGCGGATGTTGTTCATCGGCATAGCCGAATTCGACGTCGGTTCGAACAAATTCAAGACCGCTAATCGAAAAGCCGGTCTTGAGAAATGCAGGCGTCGCGCCAGCTACTGATTTCCATTTGCGACACGTTTCACACCATTCCGCGAATTGAGTTCCCCTAACAATCGCGTCAAATTCCACAATCCGTGAAGAATTCATGGAGAAAAATGTCGGATCTGATGGCAAAACAGTGAACTCCAGTCCTGAAAAGCCCCCGGCCAAGTAAAAATCACGGAACCGAGCCGATGCGACCATAACTCCGTCATAGGTACTCGACAAGTCAAGGTCTCGTTTCCGGAGCCTGAGGCCCGGCAATAATTCGTGCCATTTATCAAGCAGCATACCGCACTTTTCGCACCGCTTTGGAGTCTCCGATGGAACACCACCAAAGTCAGGAAGAATCTGCTGTGTCAATCTTTGTGAGCGCGCAACTGACGGGTACGCACGGAAGGCGTAGCTATCGTTGTCGTGTCCATCAATGACGTAGGCGAATGGTTCTGGTTTCAATGTTGGGGCTCCACTTCTGGGCGCTGTCTGACAAACCTTCTGGAAGCATGATACTCACGCCCTATAGCTTATCATGACCGGGCATCGGTTGCAGAATCGTTTCAAGGTAGGCCAGGTACTTCGGGTCTTCGTTCGCAAAAACATCCCTGCCCGCCCCAATGTATGCTCGTGTGAGTTCCTCCTTGGCCTTGTCCATTTGCCTTAGCTCAAATGCCGCTTCACCAAGTCGTAAATGAACAAACGGATTTCCAAGACCGTTTGGGCAATGCACCGCATTCGACAACGCCGCAATCACATTCTGGAAATCGCCTAGAAAAAAGTGAGCATCACCAATTGCCGAAAGTATCCACGTCGCAGCATCCCAATCTTCCTTGGGTTCCGGCAACAGCTTCAAAGAACGGTGAAAAAGACGCAGTGCTCCCCGAAAATCGCCAGACTTGGAGAGAGCATCGCCTTGCTCACACAGTTTTGTGATTTCGTCGTGAATCGAAGGTGTCAAAGGTGGTAACAGGTTAGTGGCCAAACCACCCGGAATCCAAGATTCCGGCCCGATGGACTCGCCCGTGAGGCGGGCCGTGGTGTGAATTGGTGTTGCGTCGCGGGGAAGTTTGTCGTATCGAACGGCAGTCGTCAAATCGGAACGGATGCCGATGCAATTCGCCTTCTACCCCCACCACGAACACAACTGCCCAAATGTCGGACACTGTCCGCACCTGGGGGGAGCGAGTCTGGGCACGCTGGTTCTGGCCGCTGGCGCCAATGGTCAGCACATAGCCATGTTGCAGGGCCAGTTGCTCTCCGAACGGCGATCCGTGGCGACTTTGGTGGCCGAGAACGAGCAACTCCGGCAACAGCTCGAGCAATGCCGGCTGGAGTTGAAGGCTGAACGGCAGCGACGGTTCTGTAAAGACCGGCCCCAGGAAAAACAGCCCGATCCGCCGCCGGCTGTGGCACCGGAAGGTGGGAAGAAGCCCGGCGCGCCGCAGGGACATCCCGGCTGGTTTCGTCCCCAACCCACCGTGTGGGATAAAGTGATTGAGGTCTCCCCGCCGAGTCAGTGTCCGCATTGCGGCGGGGGTGTTCGCCCCCAACCGCACAGGCCGCCCTACGACCACATCCAGGAGGATGTCGTCGATGGCCGTCTCCAGGTTGTCTTGTATCGTCACGCGGCGGGGCGCTGTCAGCAGTGCCGGAACTGGGTGAAGCAAGCGGGAGTGGGGGAGATATTGGGCAGCAAGATCGGGCCGCATGCGCGGGCGATGGCGGCCTTTCTACACAACGAGATCGGGGTGAGCGCGAGCAAAGTCCCGCAGGCGATCGCGGGTTTGTCCCAGCTCCGCTTCACCTCCTCCGCCTTGTTCGGGTTCGAGACAAAACTGGCCCGGAATGCCAAACCGCTGGTGCGCGATATCGCGGGGAAAATTCGCAGCACAAACGACGCGCTGTATGCCGACGAAACGTACTGGTCGCTGGACGGGAAACGTGCCTACTTCTGGATCCACGCCACCCGGCGCTACGTTCACTTTCACTTCACTCCGACGCGAGCCGGAAAGGTCTCGCGGCGGATCCTGGGGGACGACTTCACGGGAATTCTGGTGACCGACTGCTACGCCGGCTATGACGCCCAAGAGGCCGCGGCCAAGCAGAAATGCCTGGCGCATCTGACGCGCACGGCGCGTGACTGGCAGAAAGTCGTGCCACAGAATTCGCTGGCCTGGACCTTCTTTGAAGAGATCAAAACCTGGGTCACGCGCGGCTGCCGCCTGCACCGGATGCGAAGCACGATGGACGACATCGGCATCAGCACGGAGACGGTTTGGCTGCGGAGCGAACAGCAGCGACTGGAAAACACAGCGGCCCTCGATCAGGACAAGGCACGCACGCTACAAAAGCGGATGCGACGGTACAGTTCCGAGTGGCTGACATTTCTGGATCATCCAGAGGTGTCACCAACGAACAACCACGCTGAACAGATTCTGCGGCCGTTGGTGATTCTGCGAAAAATCACCTTCGGCCATCGCAGCCAAGCGGGCGCGCGACGAACGGCGCGACTGATGACGGTGATGGAAACCGCCAAACGCCACGGCCACGGTTCGCTGGACATCTTCTACCGCCTGTCCGTAGATCCGCCGGAAAGCGTGTTGCGACATCTCTACAGCGGTCCGTGAACTCGACAGCCGGCGTGCGTCTGGTGGCTTGAGTTCGGCAGTCACTGGGCAGATGCCAGGGGCGCACCTGCCGCTCGATCACACGCGTTTTCGCGCACGTAAGATCGAAGTGACAATCACCGACTCTCTCTCGTCGAGGCCAACCTGAAATCGCTCCTTGCGGGACCAGGCCGTTCGCCGCTGCGCGCATCTTGGAGATGCCACTTGGACCGGCAAAGTTCCCCGAGCATTCAGCCGCTCGCCATTCAACCAACGCATGAATTACAGCCGGCGTACTCCCATCCGACTCTCGGACCGCAATTTCTCGACACCGCGTACCCCCAACCGAGACGCGGTGCAATCGCGTGGTTCAGGAACTAACCTGTTACTTCAGTAGTGTATGGAGTCGTCGATCCAGAATCATCGAAAAACAAATGAAAAACAACCACAAAAACAGACCACAAACGCGGCAATCACCAAAAAGAATGGCACTGCAATCAATGGCGCTACAACCAAAGAGAAACCAGTATTCCATGATACAAATGAATCGTAGCACTCATCACAGCGCAAAACGGGACTCCCAAGTGAGTTTACGCCAATGCCGCGTAGGTGTATTCCACAGCTCAGTTTGTGGCAACATTGGCAACGTGTCGTCGCGGGCTGTTGGCAGGAGTAACAGGTCGGTACGGTGTTATTCGATGGAGCCGACTGGTTCGGATGTCCACATTGCGGACATGCTGCGGCCGCTGTGGAAATCTTGCGAGTACATTTGGGGCAAAGGACGAGAAAGGAATCGCCAACTTCCGCCGTGAACGAATCCAGGGCGCAGTGAGGGTTATGATTCTCGACCGGTTGATCCGTGACGACGGTCGTCGTGATTTCGTACCATCGGTTCAAGTCGGCGGCCAGTTCGCCTCCGGTCGCGTGCCGATCCGACGCCCGTTTGGAAAGTAGTTTGAGGCAGATGGTTCACGCGGTGGCAGGGGATCGATTGTTATAATCTGCTGCAAAAGATCCGTCATTCTCTCGGCGGCAAACGGCCGCTTTCCTGTGAGCATCTGATACAGGACGACTCCCAGCGAAAAGAGATCGCTACGCCCGTCCAGCCGGTGGCCTCCCCCGCGTGCCTGTTCGGGACTCATGTAAGCGGGCGTTCCCCCAATCGCCGAGCGCAGCGAGGCTTCTTCGCGAATCGCCAAGCCAAAGTCTGCCAGAAAAGCGCGGCCGGTCGCCCGCTCGCTCAGAATGTTCGACGGCTTAACGTCCCGGTGGATCAGTTTCTGGTTATGGGCATGTTGCAGAGCTTCGGCAATCGCGCTCAATACGGCGACGGTTCGTTCTCGGGAAGGCCTAGCACGGCGAAGTTCGTCTTGGAGCGTCTCCCCTTCGATAAAGTCGGAAACAACATAGATGGCTCCTTCCTCGGTCCGCCCCACGTCATAGACCGGCACGATGTGCGGATGCCGCAACCCGGCGAGAGTGCGAGCTTCTTCC
>JAPLOC010000204.1:0-8784 GCA_026692825.1 Planctomycetota bacterium
CGAAACAACGTAGGCGGCACTCTCTGAGTGCCGGCCCCGGTGTGCGTTCGATGCGAACAGAACCGCACGAAGGCCATCCCCACGACCCGGCCTGTGCCACATCGCCAATACGCTTCCCTTGACGCCAGTCAATTGACGCACAGTTCTGGCGATGTCGTGGGTGGCCGCAACGTGCGGGCACCTACTTCGTTTCGGTCGGAACGTACATCGACATTTCGGTGGGAGACTTCTGGCTGGATCTGCTCCTTTGATCTGCGTGCAGAATCCTGGCGAACACAGGACCGACCCCTGGATCGAAGATCGAACCGAAGGTCAAACGTACGGTTTGGAACAGAAGAGAAGGAAGAAAACGAAGAAATTCGAAGGAAGTCGGGACAATTCTAAGCCGGTACTGGGAAATCCGGTCGCGTCGCACTCTTCGTTTCCTTCGTTTCCTTCGTTTCCTTCGTTGCCTTCTGTTCAACTTCAGGGTGACAAAACGGAGACATTGCGAGCTTCAAAGACCCCGGTGACACCCATCAGCCGCGCTGAATCGCGCGGGTTGTATTCGCCGCAACTTACATTGCGAAGGCGGTTTGCGTCACGTGTGCAGCCCGTCGCGTACCCGTTTGGGTTCGCTTGATGGGTGTCCCAAGGCGCCCGAACTTCCGCGTAAGTCTCCAGGGGGACTGAATCTCTTTCATGGAATCAGGTCTGCCGTAACGCGTTTCCCCGTTAGGGAATGCGACGCAGATGAATGTCATTTTGAGGGGTTGAAAACGAATACGGACGCATTTCTTGAATTGAGACTCTGACGTTGCACGGCGATTCGCGTTGCCTGTATCTTGATTTCCGGAAATCTCTTCGCAGCCTGGGTTTTGATTCGCCTATTGTTTGATTGCCGGTCCGCAGTAATTCTCTGCGGCATTCACCAGTCATCCAGTTCGTCGCATGTCAATCACTTCAACAACTCGAAATCGATTCCCAGATATCTGGAATCGCGCAGTTCGAGAAGCGTCGTCGAATACGAATGGCGCGGTGTGCGAACTGTTGGGATTGCTTGCGGGATTTCTAGACGTCGATCAAATTCACCACGAGGCCGTTGGTCCCGCGACTGCCTGTGTCCTCGATTTCACTCCACTTGGTTTCAGCGGGCTCGGTTGGAACGTGGTGGTGGTCTCCCCCGCACCAAATTCCCCGGAAGAATCGCAGTTTCAGGCGCAATTCTTAAACGACCAGAAAAACGCGACCGACTCGGTGGGCTATTCGTTCCATATCTACCTCTCCGATCGGCTCCCGGCGTCGAATCCATACATCATGCCTTCGCACCAGGCAGTGTTCCTGTGTCGCGAGGATTTGGAAGCGTTGTTTGCGGCCGCCGTCCCGAAAATGGCTTTGGCGGCGATGATCCGCCGGCAAACTCCCATTTCGAGTCAGTGTCCGTTCAATACTAATCACGAGGCGGCCGGGTCAATGTTTTATGGCCGCAAGCACGAATTGGGACAATTGGTCGACGACCATGTCCGATCGTTTGCCGTCCAAGGAGCGCGGCGAATTGGAAAGACATCGCTGCTGAAGCAAAGCTGGCGAATTCTGCGAAATCGAATCCAGGAGGACGACAAGCGTCGGGCCTACTATTTTAACTGCCTGATGTGGGACGATTATGGGTCCAGTGTCCGCACGCTGGCCCACGCGATCGAACCCCGGCGAGAATCACGTGTGGCTTTGACCGACATCAATCTGGTGTACCTGTTCGAACGCGCCAGTCGCGGCGGGGTGCGGCCCTTGTCTCTATTTCTGGACGAAGTCGATCGATTGATCGATATGGACAGCGCCTATGGTTGGAGGTTTTTTCGCACTCTCACGACGGCACGTTCCAACGGGTACATCCGATTCGTCGTCGCCGGCTACCGATCGGTTCCCAAGCTGCTCATGGGGCCGCACAATCGACGGACGGGAGAAACGACGGGCATTCAGCCCGTTCGGATGACCGATTCGACGCCATTGCACATGCAACTGGAGTCAATTTCGCTGGGTCCTCTATCACCCCGCGAGGCAGGTCAGTTATTGATCGAACCATTGCGTTCGGCGGAGGTCAAAGTGCAGGGCGAAAGCGCATTGCAGGATGCGGTGTGGCGCGCCACGAGCGGTTACCCGTTTCTGGTGCAATTCATCGGTCATCGACTGTTTACAATCGCGGCGGCCAGTCCCAACCAGCCCCTCACTCCAGAGGTCGTGTCTTCGATAGGCAATGGTAAAGAGATTCAGGAATTTTTGGAAACTCACTTTCTGGAGAACACCATCGAAGACGGAATTCCAGTCGTTTCAGAGCGAAGCTGCACATTCCTGCTGGCCCACGCGAGTCATTTCGAATGGTCGCACCAGGATTTTCTCGATGCTTGCCGGGCGCACCGAGTTCCGCTGGGATGCGACCCGTTCACGACGATCAAGAATGCGCTTCACAACCTGGTTGATGCGCAGATCCTCTCGGTTCAGGCGGGGAAGTACTCATTTTCATTTCCGTTGATTCGCGAAGTGCTAACAAACTGCTATCCGCGACTGGGAAGCGCCCTCGACGCGCTACAGGAGACTTCTCATGTCGCTGGCTAACCGCGTCCCTTCGCATTATCGCTGGATTTCACAACCACTCTTTGGTGAATTACTGGAGATGCTGGACCATGGTCGGCACATTGCGCTGATCGCACCACGCCAGTCGGGCAAGGCGGTTGTTCTTTATGAACTCAAGCGACTCGCCGAGCTTCGTACTCAAGAGAGGCGACCCCGTGTGCGCATTCTTCGGGCGAGCAAATTGGTACGCGAGTCAAACGACGAATTCCTCGGCGCGATCGCAAAAGAACTCGGTGTAAACGGAACGCATTTTGCGAATATGCTTCCCGCTGGGACTCCGCTCAGCACTTCGGTTCAGGAACTCATCGCTTCGGCGGTCCTGAATGACCCCGGGCCGCTGTGGATCTTCGTGCAAAGCGTGCCCGAATTGAAATCGCCTCACGCGAGAGCGCTGCTTGAAGCGCTCCGGTATCTTTCCGAGGACGCCAGCGTCCGCGGCATACTGGGAGTCGTCGTGACAGGGAGTCATGATTTTGTACCATTGACCTACGATTCCAATTCGCCGTATCGGCACGCAGACCAGCGATTTCTGATTGGATTCGATCGAGAGACGAGCCGAACTTTTTTTGTCTCAAGAGTGCTGAGCGAATCGCTGGCCAGGGGACTTGAGTTGCCGTCGATCGACGAGAAGCGGATTTTGCCCGAAGCATCGCTCGATCTGTTGTACGACATGACCGCAGGATACGCGCGATTCATTGAAGAGATTGTCATTGCACATTCGCGGCCCGGACTGGAGACGATTCGGGTGACTCCGGGGAGCCCCTGGCCAGCGGGGACACTAGAATCTCTGATCGATCGATTCGTCGATGAATTTCTGCCATTCGAACCCTACTGTCGACTGGCGCTGCGGGAAATTGAAACTGATCGTCCTGCCTGGAAGGAGCTTGAAGGACTGGTTCTTGGCGAGTCCTCCGATCGACCCGACCGTTCCGCGAAACCGCATCGGCTGGAGACCGCGGGAATTGTTCACCGAACCGGTGAGCATCAATGGAAACTGGCATCACCGATCTGGGAAAAACACCTGAAGCGGCTGTTCACACAGCGATACCGGGCCGACGTGCGGGCCCTGCAGGGCGATTGGAATGCGGCATGGGCGCTCTATGAAGGGACGCGATCGGCCGAGTGCGAACGCGTCATCGACGGCGAATCCCGCTATTCGTGGAGACGCGTTGAACGCGCCTGGCAAGGGACATTGCTGGATCAAGTGGGCGATGGAACGAGAAAGCTATGGCAGTTTTTCTGCGCTGGCCTGAAGAGTTTGTTTGGCGTCACCTGCTGCATGCTCTACGATCGCCGTCGCGGTCACGTCTTGGAGCCAATCGGCACGAGCGAGTTCGTCCAAAACGACCAAGTGAAGAGCATGGTCGAGTCCGCCTCTGCACTACTCGAGCAGCCTGATGAAATCGACAGAAAACCGCGACCCGCGTTTCAACTTCAGTCCGGTCGCGCCGTGTTGATTTCCGTTCCAGCGCCGGTTCCGAACTGGAGCGACCTCCAACTGGCTCCCGTGCTTTACATTGAACGTCCACGGAACCGCCCGATTGACAGCGTTTCTCTGGCACAATTGCAACAGGTCATCCGCCGGTTCTGGCAGGCTCTCTATGCTTCGGTTCAGATTGAATCCAAGTCTGAGCTAGGTGATACACTGAAGCGTCACATGCAAGTAGGCGACGCCGTAAATCAGATGGCGTGGGAGCATCGAGGCAACTTGAGAAAACTGGTCGAGGGAACCGCGCGAGCTCTGATTGAGAGCGGGGGCTACTATCGGGTGCTGATTTGTCTTGTGAGTCCGGATGGGTCGCGCATCCAGACGGCGGCGTCGCACTGCCGGGACCCGAAATTCGACTTCTTCATGCCGACAGATTTTCAACTCGACACCACGTCTCCGGATGCGAGCCTTGATGTGCAGCAGTGGGTGGCGCTCAAGGGGAAGCCCGCGCTGATTCGTGATGCGACCGATCCAATGCAACAGAGCCCTTGTGCGCAGCTTCGGCAGGCCGATTCGCTCCAGATGTACGGGATCGCAGTGGTCCCGATCAATCTCGCCAGTCCTGGCGGGGAGATCGTGGAAACAATCGGAACGTTGCACCTTGAGCGGAAAGATAAAATCGTCCCGGGTGAGGCGGAAACACGGGCGTTGGGGACCCTGGCGGGGCAACTGGCGCTTGTTTTCGATCAGGCACGACGGGAAAACCTACTTGAATCCGCTCTGGACCAAGTCGATAACGCGTTTCGAATTCTGTCACGCGACAGTCGGGTTCTCTACCGAAATCGGTCTGCGGCACAATTGGATAACGAGCCCGCTCGAGTCTGGCGGTATCCCTTCGCGTTGCTTAAAAAGACAGACGATTCAGCACATCCCCCAGTCAGCAAGGTCGCTACGGAGGCCGTCAAGGGCGAGCCTGTCCACCGGTATGTGCAAGAGGAGGTTGACGGGAAGGAATGTGTTTTCGATGAATTCTGCGCACCGATCGTTGATTTTCGCGCAAAAATGGAGCGGGAGTTTTCGCAGTTTGGTGGAGCGAAGCGTAAATTCGTACCCGATGGATTTTTAGGCTATGTCCATCAGACAACCGATCTTACGATAGAGTTTGAAAATTCAACAGTGCTTCAGAAGTGGCTGACGATCGCCGATGTTCAGGAGACGGCGGATCGCATTGTTGCGTTTCTGGCGGAAAAGGGGGCGACTTGGGTGCGAATTTATCGTTACTCCACGGTTGACGTCCGCGAGGGTGTGTTGACGAGTTTGGCCGAGCGTGGGATTCCCGATGTTCATGTGGCTCGGAGATTCCGCGAAGGAAAATTCCAGATCCACCGAACCGACCACGGTGAGCAGGTCTGGTACTTGCTCGATCAGCAGCCGTTTCCGCACGTCTGCGTTCACGAGACGTCCTTTTCGAAGGGAATGATCGAGCCGTTTGAGACGGAACTGGGAGTCCGCGGTATTCGCACCTGTGACCAATGGCGGGAGGAATTTGAAAAGGAAGACGGTCGTTGGATCGAGGCTCCGTTGATTGTCGGGGACGAGCGTGTGGGCCTGATCGCCATGTCGCTCCCGGAACGATTCACACCGCAGCAATATGAGAGATTTCGTGGCTGGTTTGATCGCGCGGCCGTCGCGCTGTACCACGCCGACCGCGCCTGTGGTGAAATCGAACGTGCGAGAACGGATGCATTCGAGTACTCCGCCCAACTGACGATTCATCAGTTGACGAATAAACTCAATCCTGTGTCGTCCAATTGCGAATTCAGTTTGCGGCTGCTAGAGCAGTCGACTTTTCTGGGGGCTGAGCAAGCCCGGCTGCTTTCGTATCTTAAAAAGGCGAAAAACAGCTTGACTGCGGCCCGCGGAATTGTCAAGGACTTTCGGCGGTACGCCACGACGCGTCCGTTGGATGACATTGAAACACTCGGCGCGCAATCCGAATTGTCCCGGTTGAAGAGCCATTTGATGGCTCTTCGTCCGGAGTGCTTGATCGAGATCGACAGTTCTGGCGGCGACATATCGTTTCGGGGAAGTCCTACCGCGCTCGTCGAAGTGTTTGAAATTCTCGTGAACAACAGCCTGACGCATGGTGTACCAATCGACGGCCAACATCGAATGTGGCTCACATGGCACGCTTCGACCGGCGGCGCACAGGGCCGCAGTGGGACGCGGGAATGTCGACTGGTGTACCGAGACAACGGGGGAGGGATTTCCCCAGACGTCCGCAGCCGAATTTTTGAACCATTTTTCACCACCAGTCAACAGGGGAATGGACTGGGGCTCGCGATCGCCCGGCGGTTGATGGAACGACAACACGGGACGATCGAAGAAACTGGCGCGGCCGGCGTGGGCTGTCAGTTTGAGTTGACACTGCCTTTGTCTGAAACCCCCAGGAATGAACCACCATGAACCAACTGCCAAGAAGACGCGTGTTGATCATTGACGACGAAGCGGCGGTCCGCGAGTCGCTTGTCGAGGCTTTGAGTCTGGCTCGACACTTCGAATTTGATGCGATCGCTTACGAATGCCCTGCGGATTGTACAGAGTTTGAAAAAAGGGGGCTGCCGCCGGTCGACATCTCGATCGTCGACCTGGGTTTCGGTCCCGCGACAGCCGCTGATGTGAAGCTTGGCCATGTCGGTTTGCGTTTGCTGCTGGCCCGAGCCTGTCTCAAGTCGGAGGGAATTGCAATCGTCTATTCCGGCCATGTGACTCCCACGACAATTGTCAAATCGATGCAGGCTGGTGCCTATGATGTCGTCAGCAAAGCGGACTACACGGAATCGGAATTCGTCGACTCCTTGGAGAATCTGCTGTTGACGCAGGATCGAGGTGCCGCCGACCTGGATCGAATCGCAGAATATGTAGACCAAAATCGGGAGGAACTGCAAAATGCTCCCGAGTGGGCTGGTAAGCTGGTGGCGTTTGTCGTCGACGACCAGTTGGGTGTGACGCCTGTCGCCGCTGGCGATCTCCGGATCGAGGCGCTGTTGGCTTATGACCAGGTACGACGAAGACGGGGGAATGTCTGGCCGGAAGATCCCCATCTGATTCGCATTGGGGGTCGCAACAGGATGCCAATTGACAAACTGGTGCGGTGTTCCTGAACGATCCGTAAAAAGAAATCATCGCGGAGTCGCTCGTGATCGAATTGATAAAGTACATCGACCATGGCCCCGGTACCTGGATCGCGCTCGATCGGGAGACAGGTTGTCGGGGTTGGTGTTGTTGCGGTGAAGGAGCGACCGATGCGCGGTTGCAATTTGACGCGAGAATCTGGCACCACGATAGTCAACAGTCGATGCATGTGGATTGCGACCACACCCTGTGCCCGGACGTCGATTTCGCGATTTGCGATTATTGGCCATTCGAGTTCCATGACTGTGGAATTGTCGTGACGCGGGCGTGGATCGAGTCGATTCTCGTCCAGGGGCAACGGTCCGGGAGTACCGACTGGAGTTGGCCGACGCGCTCGGTGCCGGCCATGCAGCAGCGCATTGGTCGCGGAATCACCATTGATTACGTTCCGCGAACGATGCGGTTGTACATTCCGCGATTCGGGGCGGCACACAGCGTCGCCGCTGGCTCTCCGTGGTGTGTCGAGTTTTCCATGATTGGAATCCTCGACATCGCTCCCACGTTTCCCCCGATTGCGTACGAGGCGATGGCAAGCCGGCGGTGGTTGGAAAGAAAGGCCCGGGGTTATTTGAAACCCCATCCGGACTTTGGATGGGGGTTTTTCCCCCGCAATATCTGACCGCTTCCGCCTATTAGATCTTGAGAACTGCTGTTGCGATGCCAATCGGCGAACCCGCCCGCTGGCGCAGAAACCTGAATCGGAACCCTGTTCGTGACCACATCACCACGATTTCCCGCTCCGGACATGGAACGTTCGTTTCCCGACATGTCGCAATGGGAAAATGACTTCCGCAGCACCGATTCGACGGCGGCCCGAGTCGCGCTGGGGGCGCTGCTGACACAATTTCACGGCATACTGGAGGCCGATTGCCGACGGCTCTGCGGTGGGCGGCAGGACGACGCGGACGAGTTGTTTCAAAACGCGATGGTGCTGTTGTTGTCGCGTAGAACCGCGTTCGATCCTCAAAAAGGCAAGTGGCTGCCTTGGGCGCGGCGAGTTCTATCAGGAGTCGCCTCCGACGTCAGAAAACGGGCAGCGACCGAGCGCAAACATCGCGACTTCCACGCCGAATCACTGCTGGAGACAGCACCCGCGATTGAGGAGTTGCCAGCAGCCGAAATCGGGGAATTCCGCCGCCAAGCGACGCGCTGCCTGTATGCCGCAGGCATCACCGAATTGGAGCGCAAAGCGTTCATTCTGAGGGTGCTGGGCGGGCATTCGTGGGAGATGACCGCCCGCATCATGTCGCAACTGCAAAACGATGTCGTCACGGCGCAACAGCCATCGGAAGTGACGATTTCCATGGTGCGAACCTGCTGTGCGAACGTGCGCAGTAAGTTGCGTGACTGTTTGAGTGGCTACGGGCCGTAGTGTGCTCGCGGTCAAGAGTTCTCTGTTCTTTGGAAACCGGTCGAGTCGAAAGTGAGGACGTTGTCGTCATGGAACCAAATGAAGCAGGCACCACGAAGGTGCCAGTTGCGCGTGTCGAGACTGCCATCAAATCACCGGTTAACGTGCCAACCCTGGAGGGGGTTGCAAGCCAGTCGAACAA
>JAPLOC010000204.1:8846-11873 GCA_026692825.1 Planctomycetota bacterium
TAACGAGCCAACCTGCTGGGGGGTTGCGGTCGAGGCGTTGAAAGTCAAATCCAAACGGAACCTGCCCCGACCGTTCATTGATGCGATCACTCTGGAATTGAATCCAGACGAATTCAGTGCCGCGACGCTGGACCAGTACCTTCAAGAAATTCTCGAACTGCTCGCCTCGCACGATGCGTGCGAATTGCGGGCGGTGTGGCTTGAGGATCTGGGATCTAGAGAGCTCGGCCAGCGAATTCTGGTTGTGTCCGGTCCCCCGTCGGCCCTAAACTATCTCAGGGAACTTTGCTGGGTCGCATATGGAGAACTATGGTTCGCGTTCGAACGGTTCGGCGAAGCGGCCCTCGAAGCGTTGAACAGCATGATCTGCGATCCCGAAGCGCTACGACTGGCGCATCGCGCGTACCTTGACGGTCCAGAAGTTCTCACCGATTGGATTGACCGACACCAGTTGGCGATCAGTCGCTGGCTGGGCCAGGAAATTAAGACCGGGAGACTGCGTCGGTCGTTCGGTCCGCAGATTGCCGGCAAGCATGTCGCCGCCTGGCGGAGGGTTCCGCCGGTCGCTCCAGGTGCCGACGACACGCAGAACGAGACCCTTTCGAGCTATCGAATGGAATTCGAGTTCAACGACGATCTCAACGAAGCCCGGCGGATTCTTGCGGAACGTTGGATGATTCCGGACTGTCTGATTGTAGACGCCTGCGTCAATTGATGAAGAACCCTGTTTCCAGACTTCCGTCGACAGACACGAGCTGATCGGGTCGAGTCGCGCGGGAGTGTGTCCCTCCTGCCGAGCCGTTCATGAAAGGCGGGACAATCGACCCCAGTGTTTCTCCCTGGGTTCGCTTGCCCCGCCCCGAACCGGTTCGCAATCCCTCCGATCGGATCCGTGTATGGCCGCGCTCCATGGAATCCCGCTCCGCGCTTCGAATCGCACGCTGCAGTTCCACTTTGCGAACGGTGGCACGGCGTGTCCGATTCAAGAAGTCCGCTGGAGTCTCCGCGCGCGGTCGATTGCCGTCGGTTCCCGCCAGTTCCCTTGCATTATCGATCTCACTGAACCGTGGACCGTCATTCCCTGGCAACACAAAAACGCATTCGAGAGCCGGCTGATTCAAGGACTCCTCCCGACCGGCGAAGATTCCAGAGCCATTCAGTATTGGTGTCGAGGCTCTGGCAGGCCAGTCAGGTGCCGATTCGCGGTCGTCAACGTGTATCTTCTCGGCGAGACGGCTGGAGATCAGCCGCTCGCCATTCGGTCTCAACCGCACGCAATTGTCGCGCGGATACTCGATGAGCCGTGCGATGACGATCTTGTGGGGAAAGGGATCGCCCTCCTTGGAATGGACATCGTTCGAGCTTCTCACGGAATCGAAATCGATCACTCGAATTTGCCGGACCTCTATTGGTTGAAGTTCCCCGCAGTCGAAACTCTGGGAAAAACTAATCCGGCATGAGTCAGATTTCCAGCGATCGCTTCAGGCCGAACTCGGAGTTCATCACGAGAATCTACGGGAAAAACTGGGGCCGATTGGGTGACATGCCTGTCGCACCTGTCGCGGCATCGGGCCGCAAAGGTTTATCGCGTGGGGCCAAAATATGAGGTTGGTTCCCAATCCACCCAGAATCCAAGAATCCGGCGCGATGTACTCGATGGTCAAAAAGATTCCGGGGCCACCCATCGGCCGACTTTGCGAATTTGGCAACACAAAAGCGCACACGTGTATGCTTGTTCGGAGATTGCGTCAATTGCAACAGGTTCTGTAGATTCAGGTTATGGAAATTCCGAATCACATTCCAATAAAACGGGGCAGAAAAGTGGGACATAGTGAGTTTCAAGACCTCTTCGGTCTTCCTGGCGGTCGCAAACAGGATTCCAGGCGCAAAGCCTGGGCGGTAGGGCGCGTTCAGTCGTCGTTGCCGAACGGCCGACCACGCCGCACCGAATGTCGCAATCGCTGCAAGTCGCCGCTCGAGAGCGGCTCGTTGACACGCTCCCACCATGCCACATCACGCTGCGCCGGCGTGCCACGTCGGAGCAGCCGGTCATCAGCGGACAACCAGCCGGGCAGGCTCGACCATTTCCAATGCACGGGAAACCCGACGCTGCGCGTCGTTCATCGCCGCCACAAATGCGTGGAAGTCCGCCGACTTGTGGAACACCGTCTCGCGGTGGTTCCCGCGATTCAAGGCGTGATAGATCACCCCGCCAACAGCGACTCAAGCGGTCCGTGGCATCCTTACGTGGTGGCCCACGCGAGTCTCCAAGTCAAGAACGCGCTATGTCCCACATTTCTTGCGCCCCACGCTGGAACGGCGGTTCAGCGGCACCGGCACCATTCGATGGCGGGGGCAGGTAACGGGTTGGTTCGCCCGGGAAGACGACATGACGGGCGATACGGATCTCTGGACGGCCGGCACTGACCCCGAATTTGAGAACAATCGGCGCTGTATTCTGCGCGAACCTTGATAAAATCACGACATGGAAACCATCACACGTCGTGTTCGCGATCTGGAAGCTCTTGAGCGCTCCGCAGTCGAGCGGCTTGTGGGGCACGGTCTGCGCGAGAATCAACAACTGATCATTCAGGTCACCAACGTGGATTCGGGCGCTGAAACGCCAGCAACAGGCACGCCCAGCGGCCTACCGTCGTGGTGCAATGTCTATGAGGGAATGTCGGGAGAGGATATTTCCGAAGTCGAACAGTCAATCATCCGGAACAACGTGAGCCGTTGCCTCCCGTGAACGCATGAACCTGACGCTGCTCGATACCGACATGCTGTCCGAGTTGCTGAAGCAACGAAATCCGGCAGTAACGCAACGGGCTTCCGACTATCTCAAGGTGCATGGCCAGTTTACGATTTCTGCATTTACGCGGTTCGAGATCATTCGAGGATATAAGGAGAAGGGGGCGACCAATCTGCTGGCTCGATTCGATGTTTTCTGCGGCCATTCGCTTGTACTGCCGGTCACAGAAGCGGTCTTCGATCGAGCGAGCGAACTCTGGACAATCGCCCGTCGTG
>JAPLOC010000204.1:11884-15099 GCA_026692825.1 Planctomycetota bacterium
TGATCATCGCGGCGACGGCATTGGATTCAGGACGCGAGCTGGTGACCGGGAACACGAAGCACTTCGCGTGGATTCCGGGGATCGTCGTCGATGACTGGCGGACGCCCTGATTCTGACGCTCCGAGAATCGTGGGTGGTTTCGACACAATAAGGAGACATAGTGAGTTTCAAGACTTCTTCGGTCTTCCTGGCGATCGCAAACAGGATTCCAGGCCCAAAGCCTGGGCGGTAGGATGCGTCCAGTCATCGTTGCCGAACGGCCGACCACGCAGCACCGAATGCCACTATCGCTGCAAGTCGCCGCTCGAGAGCGGCTCATTGACACGCTCCCGCCACGCCGTATCACGCGGCGGCGACGTGCCACGCCAGAGCAGCCGGTCATCAGCGGACAACCACCCGGGCAGGCTCGACCATTTCCAATGCTCGGGAAACCCGACGCTGGGCGTCGTTCATCGCCGCCACAATGGCGTCGACGTCCACCGGATTGTGGAACACCGTCTCGCGGCGGTTCCCGCGATTGGGCGACATGCTCCCAACGTCGAGCGAACCGCGTGGCTCCTCGCTGTTACTCCGATCCTGCTCTAGGCGATGCGGTCGACGTGCCGTAGAATCCCCCCATGAAGCCGACGGCGTACATCGAGACGACGATTCCGAGCTACCTGATGGCTTGGCCGAGCCGGGATATCGTACGGGCCGGTGAACAGCAGGTGACGCGGGACTGGTGGGACCGGAGGGCGGAGTACGAACTTCGCGTCTCGTCGTTGGTCCTGCTGGAGTGCCAGGCAGGGGACGCTCAAGCTGCCGCCGACCGCCTCACCGCTCTTGAGGGCGTGCCGGTGCTGGCCCAGACACCCGAGGCCGAAACTCTGGCCACCATGTTGCTCAAGGAAGTGCCGCTGCCACCGAAGGCCGCCAACGACGCGTTGCACATCGCGGTCGCTGCGGTGAACGGGATCGCGTACCTCGTCACCTGGAACTGCACGCATATCGCCAACGCGACGCTTCGGCCGCAGATCGAAACGCTTTGCCGTAGGGCGGGCTACGAGCCGCCCGTGATTTGCACGCCGCGAGAACTGTTGGACGCAGAGAAGAATCCATGAAAGAGATCGACCTGCTGGCGGAAATCCGCACCTGGCGCGACGAGTTCGCACGGAAGCACGACTACGACTTGGCGGCGATCGCGGCGGCGGTTCGTGAAGCCGACGCGACCGTCGCGGAACGGCTGGTCCGTGGGGAACCGCGCCGGCCGACACACCCCACGACGCCGAACTATGCGCAGCAAATGACCCGCCCGGCCACGGCGAATTCCGGCACTTGAGCGATTTCGGGGTCGCGCGGGCCACTGAACTGGGTCGTTACGGGTTCGCACTTTCCCCCGGGCAGAAAAGGGGGAAATAGCGAGCTTCAAGACTTCTTCGGTCTTCCGGGTTGTCGCCAACAGAATTCCAGGCCCAAAGCCTGGGCGGTAGGGCGCGTCCAGTCATCATTGCCGAACGGCCGACGACGCCGCACCGAGTGACGCAATCGCTGCAAGTCACCGCTCGAGAGCGGTTCGTTGACACGCTCCCACCACGCCGCATCAGGCGGCGTCGGCGTACCACGCCAGAGCAGCCGGTCATCAGCGGACAATCAGCCGGGCAGGCTCGACCATATCCAATGCTCGGGAAACTCGCCGCTGGGCGTCGTTCATCGCCGCCACAAAGGCGTCGAATTCCGCCGGCTTGTGGAACACCGTCTCGCGGCAATTCCCGCAATTCAGAGCGTGATAGATCATCCCGCCAACAGCGGCTCATGCTGCCCGTGGCATCATGGCAGGGTGGTTGACGCCAGTCTCCAAGTCAAGAACGCGCTATGTCCTCCAATTTGCGCCCGTTCGCGGTTCTCGTGGTGGCTTCGGGAGATTATACTACCGCTGGAGATTGCTGATGTCACTGATTGAAGCTGCATACCAGACCGCGATCGACGGCATGACTCCCTCGCAGAAAATCGAGCGGATGGTGGGGCTGAACGCATGGGCTCGCTGGAACATCGGGCGCCGGATCATTCAAGAACGTGGGTCGCTGTCCGATGCAGAACTGAAATGGCGCGTCGCACTCTGGCTGTACGGCAATGAACCAGTGTGTCGACAGTTGATCGAGGAGCAGCTCGCTCGTGTTTCCTCTGAGTGAATTTCGCGGCGCACTCGATCGTGTCGTAGCGATTCTGAAAAGCTGCGACGTTCGATTTTTGGTCACGGGCGGAGCGGCCGCGATCGGATACGGCGAGCCGCGCACGACTCAAGACATCGATCTTGTCGTTCACCCCGATTCGTTGAAACGCGAGCTTTCCGAGTTTCTCGCTCAAGCGCATGCGCATCGGTTTCTTTTGGATGACCGCTCGGTTCGAGTTGCCGTTGAGTCGGGCCGGCCGTTTCAGATGCTGGATCTCGATTCCGCGTTGAAGTTTGATCTGTACCCGCGGGGCGGGCGACTGCCGACGAGTTCGGCGTGATTCGGGAACAAGTTGGCTCGATGAATCTGGAGAAGCTGTTGGATGAGGTTTTGGACGAGTCAGACGAGATCGACGCTTGATTTCCAGTCCTTTTCGAGGTGAACCATCGATTGGAGAGCGGTATGCGGGGAAACTGCCCGTCCGGTTCGGAGCGAGGGGGGGACCGAACTCAATTGGTCCTCACTCCCCCTATCATTGCTGGAATCGCCCGTGTTCTGGAGATCGAAACAACGTAGGCGGCACTCTCTGAGTGCCGGCCCCGGTGTGCGTTCGATGCGAACAGAACCGCACAAAGGCCATCCCCACGGCCCGGCCTGTGCCACATCGCCAACACGCTTCCCTTGACGCCAGCCGATTGACGCACAGCCCTGGCGATGTCGGGGGTGGCCCAAAGTGCGGGTACCTACCTCGTTTCGGTCGGAACGTACATCGACATTTCGGTGGGAGACTTCTGGCTGGATCTGCTGCTTTGATCTGCGTGCAGCATCCTGGCGAACACAGGACCGACCCCCGGATCGAAGATCGAACCGAAGGTCAAGCATACGGTTTGGAACAGAAGAGAAGGAAGGTAACGAAGAACTTCGGAGGAAGTCGGAACAATTCTAAGCCGGTACTCTGAAATCCGGTCGCGTCGCACTCTTCGTTTCCTTCGTTGCCTTCTGTTCAACTTCAGGGTGACAAAAGTGCGACATAGTGAGCTTCCAGACTTCTTCAGTCTTCCTGGC
>JAPLOC010000205.1 GCA_026692825.1 Planctomycetota bacterium
CAGGTTCCCGGGTGTGCTCGTCCGCCCGCCAGCGGAACGACCAACCCCCTCCATCAACCGGTTGTCGTGTCGACGCGCGCTTCGGAAAGCTGCGCGGGAGAGACCACGCGGGTTCCGATCCGTTCCCCCGCGATCACGCGTTCGATGTTCCCCGCCTTCTTGAAGTTGAAGACAATGATCGGCAGGTTGTGTTCTTTGCAGTGATGCACCGCCTGCGCGTCCATCACCCCCAGGTTCTGCACCAGCATGTCCTGGTAGCTGATCTCGGAATACCGGACCGCGTGCGGATTCTTTTCGGGATCGTCGGAGTAGATTCCGTCGACCCGCGTCGCCTTGAGCAGCACACTCGCGTCGATTTCCCGGGCCCGCAAGGCGGCGGCCGTGTCGGTCGTCACGAAGGGGCTGCCTGTTCCCCCGGCCAGAATCACCACTCGGCCTTTGTCGAGGTGGCGGATGCAGCGCCGGCGGATGAACGGCTCCGCGACCCCTTCCATCCGGATCGCCGACTGCAGCCTGGCCGGAACCCCCACACTTTCCAGGCAGTCGTGCAGCGCCAGACCGTTCATCACGGTGGCGAGCATCCCCATGTAATGAGCCGTTGACTGATTGATGTTGGGAGAGGCGGCGAGAGCCCGCCCCCGCAGGATGTTTCCCCCGCCCACCACGATCGCCAGTTGCGCCCCCGAGCGCATGATGTTCTTGATCTGCAACGCGATCGAGTCGACCGACGTCACGCTGATTCCCGTCTCGCCCGGGCGACCGAAACTGTCTCCCGACAATTTGAGCAGAATGCGGCGATAGGCGGACTTGGCTGCGGGGTGGACCGCTTCCGACATGATCGACTCCGAATCGGGAACGTGTGACAAGTGTGTTCTGTATCAACAATAAACCGGGTGGCGAGGCAACGCCACGCCACCCGGTGGCTTTGTTGAAATCACGAAAATCGGGTCAGCGACCCGACCCGCCCGGCTCACTACGGCTTGCCGAGCCGCCAGCGGGTGAATCCGACCGCTTTGTAGCCGGCGGCGGCCAGCGCCTGCTCGACCGACTTCGAATCGTCCTTCGCGAACGGCTGGGCAGTCAACACCCCTTCGCCGCTGAAGTAAATTCGCATCTTCCCGTCGACCATCTTGCTCAGAATGTTCTCGGGCTTGCCGGTCGCGCGGGCTTCGACCGTCAACCGTTCGCGCTCGGCGGCGACCGCTTCCGGCTTCAGGTTTTCCGGGAGACAGACCGTCGGGCTGAGGGCGGCGATGTGCATCGCCACGTCGCGCAGAGCCTCGGGCTTTCCGGTGCCAGACGCCTGGAACAACACCCCCAGGGTGCCGTCGTGGTGCGTGTATGACGCGACCGGACCGTCGACCTTCAGGATCCGCGAGATCACAATGTTCTCGCGAATTTTGTTCAGAACCTCTTCGTGCAGCTCACGCAGCGTGACGCCCGGCTTGTCGGGACAACCCTGACCGAGCAGATCCTCGACCGAGTCGGCGCCGGGGCCGTTCAAGTACTGCTTGGTCAACTGATCGCACAGTTGGGTGAACCCTTCGCTCTTGGCGACGGGGGCCGACTCGCACTGGACTTCGATCATGACCGCCGCCGAGCCGTCGGCTTTCGACAGCGTGGCGACGCGCCCTTCCGAAGTCATCCGGTCGGAGACTTTGACCTTCAGGCCTTTGACTCGCTCCTTCAGAATCTGGACGGCCTTTTCCTGGTCGCCACCCGCTTCTGTCAGCGCCTTTTTGCATTCCATCATGGGGAGGTCGGTGCGCTCGCGGAGCGCTCGGACCGCCTCGGCTGTAATTTCCGCCATCTGACTCCTCCTGTTCGCTGAAAATGCCGCGATCCACCGGGACGCGGGTCGACCTGTTGCAGTCAAGACGCCAAGCGCCAACCATCGGTTCGGCCAATCGCCGCGCCCGTTCGATGTGTTGCGGTATGACAAATTGAATCGCGGGAACCCCCAACGGATTCCCGCGAAATCAACTGAATGAATGGATTAGAGACTCGGCACGGGGGCCGGCCCCGGGGAATCTTCCTTCGCGGGAGCGGGCAACAACGCCTTCCCTTCGATGACCGCATCCGCCAGGTGTTGCAGCACCAGGTTGATCGACCGGATGCTGTCGTCGTTGCCGGGGATCGGCAAGTCGACCTGGTCCGGATCGGAATCGGTGTCGATTAGGGCGACAACCTTCACTCCCAGCAGCCGACATTCCTTGACGGCGTTCGCTTCACGACGGGGATCGACCACCATGATCGTCTCAGGCAGGCGATTCAGATCGCGGATCCCCGAGAGGTTGGTGAAGATTTTCTTCCGTTCGCGGTTCAGCGCCGACTGACGCTTCTTCGAATAGCTCGCGAGTTCGCCCGTCTTTTCGAGCGTTTCCAGCTCTTCCAGCCGCTTCAGCCGGCTGCGAATCGTCCGGAAGTTGGTGAGCGTGCCACCCAGCCAGCGTTCGTTGACGTAGGGCATGCCGCACTTCTTGGCGGCCGCTTCGATCGGCTCGGCGGCCTGGCGCTTGGTCCCGACGAACAGAATCAGGCTGTTCTGGGAGGCGACTTTCGAGAGGTACTTCTTCGCCCGCAGCAGACCACGGAGGGTCTCTTTCAGGTCGATGATGTGAATGTGATTCCGGCGGGCGTAGATATACGGCCGCATTTTGGGGTTCCAGCGGGCCGACTTGTGCCCGAAGTGAACACCAGCTTCCAGAAACTCTTTGACGACGATTTCAGCCACAGTCGCGTACTCCTATCCCCGATCAAGCTCAGGGAGCCGCAGTCGAATTGCGATGGTGAATCCAGCCCCCCTTCGACATGAAGGGGGCGCGAGAACGAATCGGGCAGGATAGCGGTTCGGGTCCGGGGAGTCAAATTGGTCGGGGATCCGTACGCCGCCCTCATTAAGTCGCCAAGCGCTCTCTACCCCCAGATCGGCCGCAGAAACTCCGCTGCCGACCGAGCCGCCTCGGCCCAATTCAGATGCCGATAAATCTTGACGGAAACGTATTTACTGTAACAACTTGCGCGAAGCGATCGCAAAACGGCCGGAAAATCGATCGCGCCGGTTCCAAATGGGCCGCCATTCGATTCACAAAGGTGAAAGTGGCGGATCGCTGGCCCGTGGTCCAGAATCGCCTGGGTGACCGACCGCTCCTCAATATGCAGGTGGATCGTGTCGAGCATGTAACCCAGCCCGGGGGACTCAACCTGAGCCACCAGCGACTTCGCTTCGGCCGCCGAGTGGTGGTAACCGACTTGCAGGTGGTTGACTGGTTCCAAAACCAAAGATCCCCCAATCGAGGCGGCATGGTCGCCGGCAGCCTTCAGGCACTCGACGATTCGCGGAACAGCCCGTGCCGAATCGGGTTCATCGGATCGCAACCCCTGCATCAAGCCGATCACAACCAGCGCGTCCAAAGGAGTCGCATAGTCGAGATAGGTCCGCAACCGTTCGGTCGCCCGCCGGCGCACGTCGGCATCGGGACTCGCCAGACAGATTCTTTCGTGGGGGTACGACCAGCCCGACAGAAAGGAAACGACCGGCAAGTCGAGTTCCCGCGACACCGCCGACAGTTCCTCGACAGAATACGGCGGTGGAAAAGACGCCGACAATTCGACCCCCTGATTGCCGAGCGACTTCAAATACGCCATGCGGCGTGCGAGTTCACTCAATTCGGGGATCGGCTCGTAGAAGAGAAAGCTGAGTTTCATGGTTAGGGATGGACGAAGGGTGTTGGGTTGGAACCTCAGACGCGTAAAAACACTCCCTGCCGCTCGAGCCCTTTCACCGCACCCCAGGTGAGCGCGAAGTAGCATGCGAACGCTGCGGAGACGTACCAGACCGGCGCGTCGCGCGGGACGAAGGGGGAGATCGCCGAGTCGACCAGACCGTGAATGACATACGCCGCCAGCGCGTTCGTTCCCAACGTCTGAAACAGCCCGAGACGCCACCCCGTGCGGTCGCAGCACCACCAGAAGCCGATGAAGACCAGCAGCGAAAAGCCTGCGGAAAACGTCAGATACGACAGCGTCCCCGCACGCTGACTCATCATCCAGTAGTTCCACTTCCGTTCACTCGCGGGGGGAGGCCGCACGAACGGCGGCTCGGCCAAGAGTGTCGTCACCGCTCGCCCTTTCGCCTGATTCCAGTCCGGCCAAACGGGGCTGCTGGCGAATTTCTCTTGCGCGTTCGCCTCGCGTTGTTCGGCTAGCACGTCATACAGGCGGGTTCCACAGGAAAACCCCCAGCCCGCAACCATCAGCGCCACCGCCAGGCACGACAATCTGAAGACCTTCGGCGAGTCTGGACCGGTCACGCCATCGCACGCCACGGTCCCCACGATCGCGGGAATCGTCCAGGTGAGAAATCCCAGCGGTCCCCCATCGATTCCCCAAGGCTCGGTATTCACCCAGGTGAAATTGAACCAGTTGGAAAGGACAACATGCGAGAGTCCCGAAACGGCGGCGAACAGGGCACGGGTTCGTAGACTGGCTCGAACGACCGGAACTATCCAGACCGACGTGACGGCAATATGCATCAGCGTCTGAAACCACTCGCGCTTCAGCGGTCGAAGCAGAACCGCAAACCCTTTCTCGGACCAGCCCGCCCAGTCAGCGGCGGCGACTCCCGGGGAGTATATGACCACAGAAATCAGC
>JAPLOC010000206.1:0-6592 GCA_026692825.1 Planctomycetota bacterium
GACATGTCGCCAGCAGGATCGTTCCGTCCTTGAGTTCGTCACCACGACCATCGAAGCCCGATTCCAGAACCAACCGGGCCCCTCGCTCCTCGCTGGCGCGTAAATCACACTCCCGCCGCAGGCGGGGTGTGAACGGTTACCAAGCGGGACCAAGCCTATTTGCCAATGGTGGTCACCGGTGGATTGTTGGCAACGGAACTCGTTGTGAAATCTGGGAGTTTTCGAATCCCAGTTCGAAACCCGAATTGGCCACGGAGTTTTCCGCGGAGTCAATTAATGGTCTATGTACAAGCCCCGATGATCGCTGGATCTTTCTCGGTAGCAATGGCGAAGCTCTGGTAATTGATTGCCAGGTGCTTCGGCTCGGGAGCAAACGTCATCGACTTGCCGCGAGCCGCGGGTTTGACCCGCAGAGTGTCCGCTTTTCACCGAATGGCTTGTTGATTGCGGCTCTTAGTTTGGAGGAGCCGAGCGTACAAGTTTGGGATTTGACCCGTCTGCCGTCCGAGGACGGCTCGCTATCCGCCGGGCCAAGTCGCACAATCTCCCCCGATTGTCGTACGAGCGTCTCGGGGGACAACTTCGGCGGAGCACCAAATGTGTGCCGGCTTCGCGTTCTCCAGCGACAGTCGCCATTTGATGACGCTGACTCAGGATGGTCGATTGCGAACTCATCTCTTGGATGAACGTGAATTGCTCGCGGTCGCGCGGCGAGCCGACTTCTACGGTCACGACGAAACGGAGTTTTCACGCCATCTGGGGGAGCAGTATTCGCAGGTTGAACAGCAATTGGAACTTCAGACGCCGGGACGGATCGCCCGTCTCAAATCCTGGGATGAGGGATTCGACGTCCTGGTCGCATTGCAGTGCAAGAACGCGCCGCTCGATCAGGTGATCGACAGTTTGTGCGCGTCCCTTGGGCTTCCCGCGATCTTTGATCACAAAGGGGTCGAGGAGTCTGGAGTCCGTTTTGATACACCGGTCACCCTGACGGCTCGCAATATCTCGGCTCGCACTCTTCTCGAAGTGCTGTTGACGCCGTTACATCTCGGTGTTTCGTTACGCGACAAAGTGCTGTGGATTACCTCGGAATCCCAAGACGATCTTCATGAACTTCCCCTCTCACAATTCCAAAAGGACCGGCAGGCCGCCGTCAACGCGTCGATGAGCCGACTGGTATCAGTCGCTTCCGGTTGCTGGGATCTAACGCATGTTATCAATTTCCTGAATCCACAGGCCCACTGGGAAATCGTCGTTGACGGTTTGGCGACCCGCGAGCTGGAAGGTGTCGGCTGGGAAGACTCGCGAATTCATGAATTCAAGGCACAGGATGAACCTATCTCAGAGGTTCTCGATCGGCTGCTGACACCACTCCGATTGCGGTATGTCCTGCATGCTGATGTGATCCGAATCACCGCGATGCCGGATGAGAAGGCGAAATAGGCGGACGGAATGGCTTAAGGGGACAGGTCGGAAAATATTTGCCGGCTACAACTGAGATTTCGTCGTCCCAAAAAAGTGTTGAAAACTGTGAACGGTGAACGTCGTGCGCAGTCTGGGTGTCCCCCTCACCCCCGGCCCCTCTCCCCGCGACGGAGTCGAGTGTGCCTTGCGATGTCCGACGCGGGGAGAGGGGGGCAGCGGCGGCTGCGCCGCGTTGTCTCAGGCAAGGACTTGGGTACGGTGTGGCGGGCATCCCGAGTTGAGGTCTGTCCGTTCGCGACGGGCTTCTACTTCAGCTTCAGCAGCTTCACCGCGTTATCGTAGTAGATTTTTCGTTGAACGTCGGGAGGGAGCTTGAGCGAGTCGAGAAGTTCGAACTGGGGGATCTTCTGGTCGGGCATGAGGACGTCGGTGCCGAAGAGAAGCTGGTCGGCGTTGCGGATCAGAAACTCTCGCCCGAACTCCCGATCGCGCGCGAGCGCCTTTTCCCCTCCCGGTTCCGACAGATCACAAAAGAGGTTTTTGTACTCCTTCATCAGGCGATCGAGCGCGCCGCCGGGGTGAATCTTTTTCGGAATCTCGGGGTATCTGCCAAAGTCCTCAAACGTCGCCGCTCCGCAGATCGACGCCCAGAAACCCGCCGCGTGGCCGATGAGATTGAGTTCCGGAAACGCCTTCAAGACACGTTCCAGGCGGGGAAGGCCGGGGGTGTCGATGTTGCGGATATCGTCGAGATGGAACAGCACGGGCAGGGAGACTTTCGCGCACGCCTCAAAGAAGAACATCTGCTGCGGCGAATCGAACAGCATTCCGGTTTTGTGTTCCCCCACGCCGCGACAACCGGCGTCCTGGTAGCGTTTGAGCATTTCGACCACCCCGGCGACGCCCGCGACATGTCCGGTCCGTTGTGGCGGTGTTGTGAGTACGCGCGGATCGATCGAACAGAAAGGGATGATTCGGTCGGGGTACTTTTTGAAGGCGGCGAGCGCCGTCGCGGTCGGCTGCGGAATTGGGGCCGACTCGGGTGAGACCAGCGGCAACACACAGGATTTCTCGATTTCGTGTTCGTCCATGAACCGCACCAGCAGATCCGCCGTCAGCTCGCGATCATGGTAGAACGCCCCCAAATGGGTGTGAATGTCGAAATAGCGGTACTTCGGCGCAGCCTCGCCAGCGTGAGAATAACCTGGGAACGTCGCGGCGGCACAGGTGCCCACGACGGCTTTCAGAATCTGGCGGCGTGACAACGGCGCGGTCATGGGATTCTCCAAAGTTCCATCCAATTGAGGCGGCAGAAGCTGGCTGACAGCTTAACAAACGAACCTCGCGGACACACTCACATTTCCCCGCGTTGCCCCGCTTCGCGGTGCCACTTCCGCCCCAACGCGATTTGCCCTGAAAGGGCCAGACAAGCCAGCCCAGCGGCTGTGTTCTTTTTCAAGGGCATGGTTTGCAAAATCGGGGCTGGGTTGGACTCCGCACGAAGGCGGAGGACGACCGGCGTCATGGACGCGCACTGGTCTGGGATATTCCTCGGCGAGTTGCTCCTCAGAACAGACCATGGACTCGAATGGCAGAGATACGAACGAACGCCATCGACACGCACCTGAGCGCAGATCTGATTCACCTGCCGGACTAGCCGGCAAGGGGTCTGCGCCCTGTGACGGCGACCGAGTGTTAGCCACCGATCTCATTCACCTGCGCCGCAAGGGGACAGGGGTCTCGAGTCCAAAATGTCGGGCAGAGACCGCACCGGGTTTCTCCATCGCGACACAACAACCAGGCGATGTGGCCGCCTCAGACAACGGGCCGGTCGCAAATGTCGCGGGGGCCGGCTCAAACGTGCCTTTCCACTGTCGAGCGATCAGCGGACCTGGCGGATCTCCAATTCGCCCGCCTCCAGTTTGTCTTTGAATCGGGTCAGGTCGGTCAGCAGCCGCTTGCGGATCATCCCTCCGATGAACAACCCCATCACCCGCATGACAAACCCCTTGAACTCAAAAGTCACATCGACGGTCCATAGAGTCTGGTCCGGGGACTTCACGTCGAAGCGATTCTGAATTGAGTTGGTGCCGTGGCTCGTGTCATAGCGTCCCGAAAACTCCGCAGGTTCCCGCCGGGTTTCGACGGTCTCGATCATCTCAACGGTCCGGCCGTTCTCGTTGTAGACCAACTTCGACGTCGCCCCCGGTTCCCCCGGCGTTCCCGAGAGTGGCTCAAAACTTACGAACGTTGGTTGCCACACCGGTAAATTCGCCGGATTGTCGAACGCTCCCCAGACGCGGTCTCGTGACGCGTTGAGTTCGATTTCGAAATGCAGACGCATTGGAATGCTCGCTCTCAGATCTGTGTGACGGATTCGAAGTTTCCTGAGGACCGCGCCACAAACGACGGCGCACGAGTTGTGACATCCCCTACTTCTTCTGCGCCTCTTCCGCCGCCTGTTCTTCTTTCAGTTTCTTGCGAATGCGCTGTGCCCCTTCCAGCGACAACTTGGCGACTTCAAAGTCCGGGACGATCTCCAGAGCCGCCTTGAAGTGCGGTTCTGCTTCGTCGTAGTTATCCCGAACGGCGAGCATGCGTCCCAGTTCGAAGTGGCAGATCGCAAGGTCGGCGGGTTGAACCCGTCGCTTGTCTGATTCTGGAGATAGGGCGGCTTCAAAATGGCGTCGTGCGATTCCCTCGGCCCCCATGTCCGACATCACACGGGCCAGGTTGTGGTGAGCGAAGAACGAAGTCGGCGTCAGGTCAACCGCCTCTTCGAGCATGGTCTTCGCCTCGGGAAGCAGCCCGTTCTTCGCCGCCTCGCGCGCGGAATTGATGAGCGCCCCCGAGAGATTTTCGATCACCTGCTGGTTTGATGGAGACAGCTTAAGGGCGATCCGGAAGTGGTCGATCGCCCCTTCAAAATCGCCTAAGCCATGTCGCAGTACACCGAGATTCGTCCGTGCCCGCTCGAAGTTGGGATTGAGGTCGAGCGCTTTGAGAAACATCGCCTCGGCTTCCGTGGGTTTCCCCAGATCGACCATGGTCGCCGCCATGGTGTTCCAGATCTCGGGATTGGCGGGGGCGAGCTTCTGGCACTGTCGAAGCTGAGCCATCGCCTCCTCGGGTTTGCCCATGGCGCGATAGAGATTGGCGAGGTTTTCGCGAGGTTCCAGTTCTGTGGGCGCCAGATCAATCGCCCGCTGGAAGTATTCGACCGCTTTCTCGGGTTCCCCTTCGTCCAGAAGAAGGTGCCCGACCAGTCGCGACGTCTCGCCGTTCTTGGGATCGATCGCCAAGGCGCGATCGAGCAATTCCCGGGCACGCGGCAGATCGTTCTCGTTCTGCACCAGTGTCGCCAGGTTGCACAGGGTCGACACCGATTTGGGATCAAACAACAGCGCCCGCTCAAAGTGCTTTCGCGCTTCGGGAACCTTCCCCGCGCGCTCCAGCACCATCCCCAGATTGTTCTCGCAAAACGCGTTGCGTGACGTCACCGCCACCGCATGCTCGAACAGCGTGAAACTGTTCCGCCACGTGCGGGTCTGTCGAAACGCCAGAATGGACAGCACCCCCACAAGGACGATTCCCACACCACCCAGCACCCGCGTCGCGCCACGGCGACTCGCCAAGTCCTGCGCCAACCAGGTCAGCGCGAAGAACGGGCCGATGAGGGGGAGATACGTGTAGCGGTCGGCCATTTGTTGACTTCCCACCTGCACCAGTCCAATGACTGGAACCAGAGTCCCCAGATACCACAACCAGCCGACGAGCAGGTACGGCCGGGCCGATCGTTGCCGCCATGTTCCCCAAGTGATCCCTCCAATCGCCACTGCCGCGAGCAGAACCTGAATCACCGACAGACCCGATCCCGGGTGTGGATAGAAAACCGCCAGCCGAATCGGCACGAGCATCTGCAGGAGATAGCCACCATAGGCGACGATCGCGTTCCCCACTCGAACCGGGATCGAGAACTTCGCTGTCGACTGCACCGCTTCACCCGACGCCTGCGCCACGACCGCGATCACACAAAATGCCGCGACGATGACCAGCAGCCCCGCCTTCTCGCGGACCAGCGTTTTCCAGCGCTCGCGCGGGGGCAATTCACTCAGCCGACCGAGCGGCCAGTAGTCGAGCAACAGCAAGGCGAACGGAAACGTCACCAGCATCTGCTTCGACAGCAGACTGAGAATCAACAGGAATCCGGTCAGAAACATCCAACCCGGTTCCTTGCGGTTGACATGCTGCAGATACGCCCACAGCGCTGCCAATCCAAACAACGAACTCAGCACGTCTTTGCGTTCAGAAACCCACGCGACCGATTCAACATGCAAAGGATGGACCGCGAACAGGGCGGCGACAAACGCGCTTCGCCACAAAGAACCTGTCGCCCCCCGCAGGCAGGCGAACAACAGAATCGCGTTCAGAGCATGCAGCACGACATTCGTGGCGTGATATCCCCCCGGCCACGTTCCCCAGAGTTGTGCATCGAATTGCAGTGACATCCAAGTGAGGGGATGCCAGTTCGCGACCGCGCGGGTCGAACTCCACGCCCAGGCGATCCCCTGTTTCGACAACCCGCGCACATACGGGTTCTGCGTGACATACGCCCCGTCATCCAGGTCGACGAAACCGAATCCCAAAGTCTGCGCGAAGATTCCCCCGGTGAGCAACACCAGGGCGATGCGAACCAACCACACCCGGCGGTCGGTTTTTCCCTTCCCGCCAGCCACGCTCGCCCCTCCCCCCGGCCCCGATTCCGCGGAATTTAAAGTGTTCACCGATTCCGTGGCCGGGGATCCGGAGAGGGCTGAGGACGAATGGGGCGCGGGATCGGACACGGGGGGTCACATCCGTTCGAGGGAAGACATTGCGAAAGTGGTCAGTCGACTACAGTCCAAGCGACTTACGCTTGTCGACGATCAACTGCTGGAGCGCCTTTTGCGGGTCGGCGAACTTTTTCAACCCTTCTTCCATCAGAAAGTTCTCCATCTTGGCGAAGTCGACTTCCCGATCGATCTCGGCCAAGACCGCTTCCGTCGGCAGTTTGTCGACCGCACGCGTGTAGGTCTTGCCGGCCATCGACTGAACCGCCTCGTTGGTCGCCGGGGGATTCGTTTGAATGTCCGATCCTGCCAACGCCCCCACGTACTTGTCCGCACTC
>JAPLOC010000206.1:6654-9263 GCA_026692825.1 Planctomycetota bacterium
GCTTGTATTGCCCCCAATGCTGCTCATTGTCGGCCCAGATCCGCTTCACGTTGACCAGCCCCACCTGCCCCTGGGCGGCGGGAGAAAGCTGGGGGACGTGCTTCTTCGTATAGACGTCAATTCGGCTCACAAAGATGCTGTAGACCGATTTGAACTGGGCCAGGCTGCCCCGACGCTGGGCTCCCTTCCAAACCGCTTCCCGGGCGATGTGGTATTGCCGGGTGCTGAAAATCAACGTTACGTTCAGCGGAATTCCCGCCGCCGCGAGTTCCGTCAACGAGGCCAGCCCTGCGGGAGTTGCCGGCACTTTGATCATCCGGTTCTTGTGCCCGGAGGACCATTTTTTGCCCAGCTCGACATACTTCGCCGCCCGCTCGGCGGTCGACAACGGGCAACTCGCGTCTTCCAAGAGTGGATCCAGCTCGAAACTCACGTAACCGTCGTTCCCCGCCGTCTGTTCCCAGACCGGCAGAAACACCTGCTGCGCCTGGCCGACAAGGAAGTCCGTAACCGCCCACGCCACGCTGTGGTCATCCAGCCCCTGACGCATCAGCTCCGCCAGCTTCCCATCAAATCGCCCGGTCTTGATGAGATCGGCGACAATGATGGGGTTCGAAGTTGCCCCCGTCGCGCCAAACTGGCGATTCGCGACAACCAGATCGGGGTCAATGCTGTCCAGCCAGAGCTTCGTGCCGGAAGAAATCAGAGATTCCAAGGGGGTCATGACGGGGGGCGCTTGTGAAGTCGGGTGAATGAAGAGGGGTTGGCTTTACAAATTCCAATATCCCCCGATGATAGCCACAGTGACACTGACCGAACATTGTAGCCCGACCAATTTCCCGACGCCCGCCTGACCACGAAAACGGTTGCCGCGGAACCCCAGAAACCCATGTCCCACGATCAATACCAGAACCCTCTGATCACCCGTTACGCCTCGTCCGACATGAGTCGGCTCTGGTCGCCTCAATCGATCCACTCGACCTGGCGCAAATTGTGGGTGGCGCTCGCCGAAGCCGAACGCGAACTGGGACTTCCGATCACTGAAGCCCAGTTGGCCGAACTGCGGGGGGCCGTCGACTCCATCGACTTCGCGGCCGCCAACCGGTACGAACGGGAACTGCGGCACGACGTGATGGCGCACGTTCACGCCTACGGCGATCAATGCCCCAGCGCCCGGGGGATCATTCACTGGGGGGCCACAAGCTGCTACGTCACCGACAACACCGACCTCATTTTGTTTCGGTCGAGTCTGCAACTCGTGCGTGACCGGCTGGTGGGGGTCATCGATCGCCTCGCGCAGTTCGCGGAGAAGTATCGCGATCTCCCCTGCTTGGCCTACACTCACTTCCAACCGGCCCAGCCGACTACCGTTGGCAAACGTGCCACGCTGTGGTGTTACGATCTGGTTCTGGATCTCGAAGAAATCGAATACCGCCTGGCGACATTGCGATTCCGCGGAGCGAAAGGGACGACGGGGACCCAAGCGAGTTTTCTGCAGATTTTTGATGGAGATCACGCCAAGGTCGACGAACTGGATCGACTGGTCGCGCATAAGATGGGCTTTCACCAGCTCTTTGCGGTCACCGGACAGACCTACAGCCGCAAGCTCGATTCTCAAATCGCGGGTGCCTTGAGCGGGATCGCGCAGTCGGCCCACAAGATGGGAACCGACCTGCGGCTGTTGCAAAGCAACAAAGAGCTGGAAGAGCCGTTTGAAGAAAAGCAGATCGGTTCATCGGCGATGGCGTACAAACGGAATCCGATGCGGTCAGAACGGATGTGCGCGCTGGCACGGTTTGTCATGAACCTATCGGGCAACGCCGAGCAGACGATGGCGGTTCAGTGGATGGAGCGGACGCTCGACGATAGCGCGAACCGCCGACTGAGCATGCCGCAGGCGTTTTTGGGAGTCGACGCGATTCTGATCCTGTATCGCAACGTGACGCAGGGGCTGGTCGTCTACCCCGAAGTGATCCGCAGACGCTTGCAAGCGGAGCTCCCTTTCATGGCGACGGAAAGTCTACTGATGGCGGGGGTCGTCGCGGGGGGGGATCGGCAGGATCTGCACGAAACGATTCGCGTTCTCAGTCACGAGGCGGCCCGCGAGGTGAAGGAGTTCGGCCGAGACAATGATCTCCTCGAGCGCCTCGCCCGTGACAATTCATCGGCCGAGCCCCGGAACAGGTGGACGCGTTTGTGCGGGAGATTGTGGACCCGATACGGGGCAAGTATCCGGGGGGGATTTCGCGCGATGCGGGGCAGGTGAACGTTTGAAGGATGAAGGTTTTGCTTTGCACGCTCAACGTCCGCCACTCGCCGGAAAGTTCCGTCGACATCGTGGGCGGCCCCCAGTACGTCTCTCGGCCGCGTCACGCCCAGCGGGCCGCGCATTTAGAAAATGCGGGCTACGTTTCGGCACCGTGACGTGACTCGGCCAGCAGTCTGGAACAACGTAGGCGGCACTCTCTGAGTGCCGGCCCCGATGTGCGTCCGATGCGAAAAAACGCGCCCCAGCGCCATGCAAACGACCCTGGGCGCTGCCGCTTTGGCAACACGCTCAACGTCTGCCACTCGCCAGAAAGTTCCGTCGACGTCGTGGGCGGCCCCCA
>JAPLOC010000207.1 GCA_026692825.1 Planctomycetota bacterium
TCGCGAATCATCTCGGCCCATTGCGTCGCGTGTTCATAGGTCTGAAGCGAAAACGGAGCGGCGGTTTGGGGGTGATGGCAGCCGGCACACTTCGTTTCCACAATGGCGGCAACCTGACCGGACCAGGTGATTTCGCCCTTGGGGGGGACGCGCCGGGTACGGGTCAGTTTACAGCCGGCGATTTCCGTGGACGCGACCGACACCGGTTTACCCGCGAGCATTTCATCGAGAGCGCTCGCCAGGTCGTGTCGAGTCGGCACATTGCGCTTTCCCGAGTGTTGAATCCGGTCGTCGATCCGGCCGCGGTAACGCACGATCCTCTGGGGATCCAGAACGAACGTCTCACTGGTGCTGGTCGCGCCAAACACGTCGGCGGCCACCTGCTGCGGATCACACATCACGGGAAATGTGATCCCGAACTCCTGCGCATGTTTGGCGATCGCGACGGCACTGTCCCCCGCGTGGGAATTGATCGCCAGAAACTGCACCTTCTGATCTTTGTACTTCGCCTGCAATTCGTTCAGGATCGGCAAGTATTGGTTGCTGATCGGACATGACGTGTTAAGAAACGTCACGACGAGGTAGTTCGCATCGTGGTAGTCGTACAAGCCAACCTGTTCGCCCGAGGGTGTGGAGAGCAACAGGCTGGGAATCCGTCGCCCCAACGCCGGATCGCGCGGCGCAACCACAGGTTTCGGCTCGACCGTTTTCGCGGGGGCTGCGGACGGCGCGGCATCTTCCGCCTGAGTCTTTGAACCGCTGATTCCAATCAGGTTGACCCGTCCCGACCAATCCGCGACCGATGCCACGAGGAGGAGAGCCATCGCGGTGACACAAAGCCGGGGGAATCGGGAATTCGACAAACGCATGGGAGACACTCTCGACGGACGATTTGGGGTGTGGTGTGGGCTGCGTCGACACATTGTGGCAGATTTACCCGTTTTCGGGGAGATCGGTGTCGGATCGCACCAGATATTGATTGGATTTGATGCGATGGATGGCGCGCAATGTTTTCAATTGATTATGGAAAAAAACTATCGAAGGCTCTCGCCGTTTCGAATGAACTCTCGGCACGGCGATTGCGTTTTCCGTTTTTGCTTCGTCCATCCAGAAGACGACGTTCGGCACCCGATGCCCACAAGCCGTCGGTCCGGAGCCGATTCTGGGGACGTGAACAGCGATTCGCAAGTCCAGTCAGATTCACGAGATACACCGCAATGTCCGCCACGCCGATTTCCTCCGAGCACGGGTTGCCCACCGCCTCGCCGACATCGCACTCCGCGCCGACCCGCTGGCAACAGTTCCAGCAGTCTGCCCAATATGTCGGCATTTTGTCGGTCCTCTGTGCGATTGGTTTTCTTGGACACCGGACCCATTGGTCGTTCAGTTTCAATCACACAACGGAAGAAACCGATTCTACGACGACTGCCGAGAATGTCAGCAACGCCACCGAAACGTCGCCCAATGGGGATTTGACGTTTCCGAGCGAGAACTCGGTCGAGCGTTCGGGCATAGTCACGGCACCAATTCAGGAGCAGAGTCTGAGCGAACGGATACGAGCGACAGGTGAGGTCGCCTACGATCAGAAGCTGATCGCCAGCCTTTCGTCGCGGGTTCCCGGGACAGTTTGGCGTGTGCTGAAGCATGTGGGCGACGCAGTTCGGTCGGGGGATGTGATCGCGCTGATTGACTCGGCGGATGTCGGTCAGGCGAAGGCCGACTTTCTGTCGGGACTGGTCGCGGTGGAGTCCAAGGAAGAGATTGTGAAAGCCTTGGAACGGATCGTGGGTTCGGTCCCCGACCGGCAGATTCGCGAAGCGCGGATCGCGCTCCGCGAATCACAGATCCGATTGCACAACGCCCGCCAGAAGCTGACCAATTTGGGATTTCAAGTCGACGCCGACGCGATCGCCCGACAGAGTGACGTGGAACGGGTTTCGCAATTGCAACTGTTGGGGCTTCCGGCAGACTTGGTTCAGCAGCTTGATCCCGCCTCGACCACATCGAATCTGTTGCCAGTCACCGCCTCGTTTGATGGAGTCGTGATTCATCATGACGCGAATGTCGGTGAAAGCGTCGACGCGGGCAAACCGATTCTGGAAATCGCCGACGTGCGTCGTATGTCGATCCGCTTGAGTGTCCCCAAAGAAAATGCTTCCCGGTTGAAACTGGGTCAGGTGGTGGAATTTCGACCGGACGGAGCGGTGGAACCGATTCACGGCACGATCACCTGGATCAGCACCGAAGTGGACCCACAGACCCGTACTCTGCACGCGCGAGCCGACGTCGAAAACCCCACATTGGACGCAGCCGGCGACACCGAACGTGAAGTCCGTCTGTTGCGAGCCCACACGTTCGGAACCGGGTTGATCACATTGGGAAAATCTGTCCACGGCCCGGTGGTCCCGGTTTCGGCGTTGCTGCAGGCCGACCACCAGTCTTTGGTGTTCATCAAAACGGGAGATCTGAGTTTCTCTCGCGTCGACGTTTCCCCGGGGATCCGTGAGGGGGGATTGGTCGAACTGAGAGATTGCGAGTTCCGGCCGGGCCAGGAGGTGGTTGTGGCCGGAGGACATGTTTTGAAATCCGAGGGGTTGTTGCGACAGGTTGCGTCCGCGCCTTGATGTGCGGTCGCGGCAATTGCCAACTTCCCGAGCCACTTGTGCGCCCAGGCGACTGACGGGATTGAGATGCTGGAAAAAATCATTGCGTGGTCCCTTACACACCGGTTGATGGTGCTGGGAGGGGCGTTTGTCGTCGCGCTCGCGGGCTGGTTTAGCCTGCGAGCGCTGAATATCGACGCGTTCCCTGACACGACTCCGGTCCAGATTCAGATCAACACGGTCGCACCGGCCCTGGTGCCCGAGGAGATCGAACGGCAGGTGACATTCCCCGTCGAAATGGCGATGGGGGGACTTCCCGGACTCGAGTCGTTGCGATCCGTCTCGCAGTTCGGTTTGTCTCAGGTGATCGTCACATTCAAAGACGGGACCAACGTCTACTTCGCCCGGCAGCTCATCAATGAGCGACTGGGGAGTGTGGAGACGCCGGTCGGGGTCGCGAAGCCCGAAATGGGCCCGGTTTCAACAGGGCTGGGCGAGGTGTTTCACTATGTTCTTATCCCCGAAAACGGAGATCTGACGGCGGCGAAAACGCTGCACGACTGGCAGATCAAACCCGAGATGCGGACCGTCCCCGGGACGGCGGAAATCAACTCCTGGGGTGGTCTCAAGAAACAGTACCAAGTGCGGCTCGACCCGGTGAAGCTCCTGCGGCACGATCTGACTTTCGAAGAGGTTCTCGACGCATTGTCGAAAAGCAACCTCAACGTCGGTGGCGGCAACATTCGTCAGGGAGGGGATTCTGTCCTGGTTCATGGTGTCGGGCGGACGGCGAACATCGATGAGATTCAGGGGATCGTCATCAAGGCGAGTGACGGCAAGCCGATCAAGATCCGCGACGTCGCCGACGTGGTGGTCTCGCACGAAATGCGCCGCGGAATCGTGACCGCGAATGGCCAGGGGGAGGTCGTTCTGGGGCTGGGCTTTATGCTCATGGGAGAAAACAGCTACGCGGTCACCAATCGACTGCGCAACAAATACAACGAAGTCCGCGAGAACCTCCCCACGGGAATGAAAATGGAGGTGGTTTACGATCGAACGTCACTGGTCAACCGCGTGATCGACACGGTCAAAAACAATCTCGCCGAAGGGGCGTTTCTGGTTGTGATTCTGCTGTTCATTCTGCTGGGAAACCTGCGGGCGGGACTCATCGCGGCGGCCGCCATTCCGTTATCGATGCTGTTTGGCTTCTGTGGCATGTGGTACGCGGGAATCGCCGGCTCGCTGCTCAGCCTGGGGGCGATTGACTTTGGCATCGTGGTCGACAGCTCGGTCCTGGTGATCGAGAACATCATCAAACGGCTGGCACATCATGGGGAATGCACGGGGCAGGAACGGCTGCGCGTGGTGCGCGACGCGGCGAGCGAAGTCCGGATCCCCACAGTCTTTGGTCAGTTGATCATCATGATCGTCTATCTGCCGATCCTGTCGTTGGAAGGGGTCGAAGGAAAGATGTTCCGGCCGATGGCCCTGACTGTGATCTTCATTCTCACGGGATCGCTGATTCTCTCGTTGACGATGACTCCCGTTCTGGCGAGTCTGGTGCTGCCGAAAAAAGTCGAAGAACACGAAGTGTTTGTCGTGCGGGCGGCGCAGTGGCTGTATCGGCCGGCTCTCGCGGTGGCGTTCCGATTCCGGATGCTTCTGTTGCTGCTTGCAGGTTGCGCCCTCGCGGTCGCTTTGAAAATCGCCTTAGGGTTGGGATCGGAATTTGTCCCCCGACTTTCCGAAGGAGATCTCGTGATTGGAGTGTTGCGGGCTCCCGGAACGAGTCTGGAAGAGTCGGCGGCGATGAACACCCGAATGGAAGCAATGCTGCTGGAGAAGTATCCGGACGAGGTCTCGCATGTCTGGAGTCGCGTTGGCGCGCCGGAAGTGGCGACCGATGCCGGCAATCTCGAAGTGACCGACATGTTTGTTTCGCTCAAACCGCGGGAGCAATGGCGACAGGCGACCAATCAGACCGAGCTGGTCGAAAAGATGGTTCGCGATGTGGATGAATACCGCGGGCAGTTGACCTGGTTCACCCAGCCAATTGAATTGCGAATCAACGAAATGGTCTCCGGCGTCCGGGCCGACGTCGCGCTCAAACTGTTTGGTGATGATTTCGACACACTGATTCCCAAAGCCGGCGAACTTCAAAACGTCCTCGCGGGGATTGAAGGATGCAGCGACCTGTCGGTGGAACAGATCACCGGTCAGCCGATCCTGCGGATCACGCTGCGCCCCGAGGAACTCGCGCGTTACGGACTCTCGGCCCGAACTGTTCTCGACTTGGTCGAGGCGATCGGCAGCAAGGTTGTGGGGGAAGTGGTCGAGGGACAGCTTCGATTTCCCCTGGTGGCGCGACTCCCCGAGGAATTTCGCGAGAATCCCGAAGCGATCGGGGCGATTCCGCTGTCTGCACCCGGGGGAGAACAAGTCCCCCTGGCCCGGGTCGCCGACATCAAGCGTTTGAGCGGTCCCAAGATGATCACCCGCGAGTGGAGTCGGCGGCGAATCACCGTGCAGTGCAACGTCCGCGGCCGGGACGTCGGCAGTTTCGTTAAAGAAGCGCAGCAACGGATCGCGGAGCAGGTCGAGATTCCACGCGACAAGTTCCGTGTCGAGTGGGGGGGACAGTTTGAAAACATGCAGCGGGCGCAACGCCGCCTCATGATCGTCGTCCCCGTCGCGCTGTTTCTGATTCTGGGCCTGTTGTATCTGACCTACCGCAGCCCCCTGGATACGATTCTGGTCTTCGCCAGTGTGCCGTTCGCCTGTATTGGCGGCATCATCGCGGTCGCGTTGCGGGAAATGCCGTTGTCAATCTCGGCGGCGGTCGGCTTCATCACCCTTTCGGGGGTTTCGGTCTTGAGCAGCATGGTGTTGATGTCGGCGTGGCGGGCGAGTCGCGAGACGACGAACGATCGCTTTCAATTGGTCCGCGATGTTTCCGTCGCCAGTCTGCGGACGATTGTGATGACCGCTCTGGTGGCTAGCGTCGGTTTCATTCCCATGGCGGTCAGCCAGGGATCGGGAGCCGAAGTGCAACGGCCGCTGGCGACCGTCGTGATCGGCGGCGTGATCACTAGCGCCCTGTTCACGCTGGTGGTGCTGCCGATCTTGTTGTCGTTCCGGCGGACGGGTTCACGGGTGACGGCCATGCCCCTGTCGTCGGTCGCGACGCATGCTGGGCATGGCCAGGTCGTCGAGGGGCAGCCAGCCTGAGCGGGGAACCTGGGCCAGACGATCGAATCGCAATTGAGAATCAATCACGGAAACGGTTCCTGCCACCTTTGTCGTGCCCTGGTCGCCAGACGAATGCCGGCTATGACGTCGCGAGTCGACTGACCGCGCGGTTCGACGCCGCCGGGAATTCGCATACGTGGTCGTACGACCGACTTGGCCGGCCAATTTCCGTGACCGACGAGTTGAATCGCACCACGCAGACGGTCTACGACATCGCCTCGCGGGTCACCAGTGTCAAAGATCCGCTGCTCAATGTCACCAGCGTCCAGTACGATAACGACAATCGCACCACGCGGGTCACACAGCCCGATCCCGACGGGACCCGACCGCTGGTCGCCCCCTACGTCGGCTACGCCTACGACAATCTCGGTCGCCTGAAGTCACAGACCGACGAGCGGAACGGCGTCACAACGTACGCCTACGACGTCGCCAACAACCTGACGAGCCTCACCGATCCCGGTGGGAACGCCACGACGTTCAGCTACGACAAACTCAATCGACTGACCACTGAAACCAACGCGTTGAGCGCCGCCCGGACCTACGGCTACGACGCGATCGGCGAACTGACGACACAGACCGACCGCAATGGTCGGGTCACCAACTACGCCTACGACGGGCTGGGTCGCCTCAAGCAGGAACAATGGGTTGTAGGCGGTTCGACGGTGAACACGCTGGCGTACACGTACGATGCCGGCAGCCAGTTGACCGCCGCCAGCGACAACGCCTCGGCGTACGCCTACACGTACAACGCCAACGGTCTGGTCACCAGCGTCGACAACCAGGGAACGCCCAATGTGCCGAGGGTGGTGCTGACGAGTGGTTACGACAGCCTGAACCGGCGGACGCAGTTGAGCGCGAGCGTCAACGGGACCGCCGACTTCCAGAACAAATACGCCTACGACTCTCTCTCCCGCA
>JAPLOC010000208.1 GCA_026692825.1 Planctomycetota bacterium
ACAATTTGATCGTCACGATCTTCTCCTTAAGCGGCGACACAATTCCCCTGTCCCGATGGTGTCGCCCGACCCGATCTGGAGGAGATTTCGGTTATTCCTCAATAGTTCCTTCTTCCTGCGCCGTGGGTTCTGCTTGGCTTTCTTCTTCAGTGGCCCGGCTCTGGCGCTTTTTCATCTTCTCATCGCTTTTCTGCTTCCGGGCGATTTCCTTGGCTCGTTTTCTGTGCAGGAGCACGCGGGAGGACTGGCGGTCGGCTCTGACGGCATGGTGTACGTCGCCCATTGGAACAGCAACAAAGTCGCCGTCTATTCGCCGGCGGGAGAACTCGTTCGAGAATGGGGTGCCAAGGGAGCTGCGGACGGCGAGTTTCAGCTTCCCGGTTCGATTGCCCTGGGGCCTGACGGATTGCTGTACGTCCCCGATCAGGGGAACAGCCGCGTGCAGAAGTTCACTGTCGACGGGAAGCTTGTCGGAAAATGGGGATCACACGGCAGTGAACCGGGCCAGTTCGGCGGTGGACAGCCCGTCGGCGGACGATTCGCGGGACCACAGTTTGTGGCGTTCGATCGTCAAGGAAATGTGTACACGACCGACGCGGCGCTGGATCGCGTCCAGAAGTTCACTTCGGATGGAAAGTACCTGGCGCACTGGGGCTCTGAGAGCGCCGAACCGGGTGGGTTCGGTCCGGCCACAGTCAACAAGGACGGTTCTCCCGGACCGGCCGGGCCGATTGGAATTTGCGTTGATCGCCACGATCGCGTCTGGGTGAGCGCCACCAACAGTCGCGTGCAGCAATACACCAACGACGGCAAGTACCTGTGTGGCATCGGCGGGGAAGGGAGCGACCCCGGCGAGTTTCATGTGCCGCATGGACTGGTGATGGATGACCACGACTGCCTGTACGTGGCGGATACGATGAACTGGCGAATTCAGAAATTCGCCGTGGAATAGCGTTTGTGCTTCATTTCCCAGGAAGAGTCCTCAGAGGGGATTCGCCTGAACATGCTGATACAGTTTGATCGTAAAACTCTGAATTCATTTCGCATGATTTGAATTGGATCGGGCGTCCCCCTGTCGGGTCAGGCTGCTTCGGGCTCCGCTGTCGCTCGGTACGGCGGACAGTAATCCGCCGCACGGCTGCGCCCCCTGCGAATCCTTAACGCGGGGGAAGGCGGTCGTCGCGGTGCGACGGCGGAGGGCATTGTTCGGAGGATCGAAAAACGAAAGCGGGGCCTGCGGCCCCCACGCCGTCAAGGATTCCCTGCGGCTTCAGCCACGGTCTCCCCAGGTTTCCGCACTGCGTTTGTGCAACCTGGGTGATCCCCCTCCGTGGCTTCCGTCCTGGACGGCGGTTCCCCCGCTCATTGGCGCGGGCCTAGTCAAGTTCGCAGCAGCGAACCTGCAAAATCACAATAGGAGAAAAAACCATGAATACAGAACGAGAAGACATCTACACCCGAGTGACCAACCAGATCGTGACAGCCATCGAGGCGGGAGCGCCGAAGTTTCGGATGCCCTGGCACATCACCGACGCCGAGCGATTCTGTCCGATCAACGCCGTCTCGAAACGCCCCTATCGAGGAATCAACGTGCTCCTGCTCTGGGCGCAGGCAGATGCGAAGGGCTACGAAACCGGGAATTGGATGACGTGTTCAGGATGCATCCCTTTCGTCTGGGTGCCGACCTGCACGAGCAGGCTGTTTGGCTTCAGGTTTCGGTTTCGGGTGTGATCGCGCTGGAGTGCCGAATTCTGGGAAAGTCTGCAGGAAACCGGGCATTCAGGACCGGGAGTCGTCGTTCGGCCAGAGTTCATGTTTCTAAAAATCGACGACTTCCGCCCTTTCTGCGGGCAATTCTATCCGTCAAGCTGACGAGGACTGGGACCGATGTGCAAGCGTATCGTACAGAATGCGGGACGAACGCCGCAAGTTTCTTCTTGATCGCAAAGTGTCATTATCGGCGACGACCAGGAGCATTTTCACGGTTCTGGAAGTACCAGGCTGATCGTCATCCGTATCGGCATTGGCGCCGCGGAGTTCATGAAACACCCCGGGACCGTTGACCAGGCATCGGCCATCAACCGAGCCGACTTGCTGGAATACAATTCCCCTCTCGTAGGATTTTGTACCGAATGCCCCTGGAGCACACACCGCAACCCGGCGACGGCGCATTGAGCATCCGTCTCGCGTCGCCGTGGGCGTCGGCGACTCCGGCTTCGGACACAACCGCTCAATTCAATGGCGCCGAAACGACACTTTGTGCGAAAGCAGTGACGGACCACTTCCGTTTCTCCAGCCCGCACGCCGGTTCGCGCATCGTCCTCCTTGGGCTATCGCAAAGTGCCAGAACCGAGACACCGTCGGCTCGGCTTGGCGCTTGGACTCCACTTTTTGGTCACTCCGGCCCGGGTCTCGCAGATCTCAACAACGCGACACATACAGAATGGGGCCACCCATAGAAAGCAGCCCGCGCCTGAACCACGTTGTCATGGCACGCCCGCCTCAGTCTCTCCGATCTGATTCAGGTGAGAAAAACGCGGGATGTAGACGGACGGGGCCACCCATCTATAGACTTTGTCGGGTTTTATTCCGGCGCGAGGCCACACGGGCCGTGGCTTCGCGTAACTCGCGAAGCCAGAAAATAGAAGTGGGCCACCCAACACACAGACTGGATATGGCGGCTGCTCGAGAAGTGGAACCGGCACAGCGGAACCAAACCGGTGTTCAATTCGGTTGCCGAAGCCGTAGCCTTCTTCACGAGTTCGCAGATTGCGAACCGTGGATTTCGCACAGACGGCAGTCGCAGTCGTGTGAACGTTTTGGCTCCAATACCTGGGCCGCATGCGGCGTCGCTGAGACCGTCCTCATGACGGTATTTTGCGTTCCGCCAGATGCCGTCGGAAATTCGCAGGACAGTGGGCGAAGTGGACCGGACGCCGAACGCGTCGCGCCTTCAGGACGGCGAGTGGGACGCAAGCTGCGGAGTGATTCTCATTTCAGACGCCTCGACGACAAGCCGCTGGCATCTTGCGAAACAAGTTCTTCGCGACACGGCGAAATGACCGCGCAACGCGGCGACTGCTGGCGATCAACCTTTCCGTTTGGGCGTCGTCAATTCTTTCGGGTAGTTCTTCTTGCCAGGCGCGGAAATGTCGCGAAGCTGGCACAGTCGCCGGATTTCATCAGCGTCGGCCCACAGGACTCTCAGGCCTTGAACAAGCGTCTTCCGCGAGTGAAGCCAGCCCTCTCCGATCCAATATCGCAGTTTTTTACGGTCCATCTCCAACTTTCGGGCGAGGTCTGCCGTCCACCATTCATCCGGACCGAGCGCATCGGGATGGTTGCGGTCGTCTCCAATTCCGGAGCGTAATAACAACTGCCGCACAATGGAGACGCTGAATCCATTCGCTCTCTTCGAAGGGCGAAACCCTTCGGCATCGAGTTGCTTCGCGATGCTCGGCGTGTCGAACCCAGCGAGTCGCAGAGCCACGATTCGTTCCATCATCGAGCCGTAGTCGCGATGCAGCTCGTAAGTCACGATGCGGCGGATGATCTGGTGTTGACTCGTGGACCCGCCACGCCAGCAGATGGTTACGTCGACGAACTCGTGATCCTTCGGAATGTGTGCGACCACCCGCTCGATGAGGCACCGGATGATTTCTTTACGATCGGTGGCCGTGGTCGTATCCGCGTGCCACAACGCGGGAATGTCCACGGCGAGCCGTTCGATGCGCTGCTGCTCTGCTTCAGTCGGTGCGGCCGGCAGCGAATTCAAGAAACGATCGTGCTCTTCCTCGAGGTTTCGCAGCCGCTTCAGGGCGTCTTCCCAATTCTTCTCCAAAGTACGCGCGACGAGACGGTTCTCCGGTTCGACCGCCTGATATTGCCGCTCCGCTCGAGTCGCTTCGATGCGAGCGCGTTCCAATTGCCGTTGCCAATGCTTCTGCAGACGTTCGCGTTCCGTACGAACGCCCTGCGCGGCCTGCAGGCTCAAATCGATCGACGCCGGCTGCAAAGCCAGCAGCACCTGCCGCGACACGAGTTCGTCAATCGCCGATGCGGTCATCCCGCAACAGACGTTGGAGCTGCCGGCTCGGTATTCATCGGCGCAGACGTAGTACGGCGAGTTCGCACGATGGTATTGTGCCTGAAGTCGATGTCCACATATTCCGCAGTAGAGGATTCCGGCCAGCAGCGCACTCCCGGGACGAATTACGCCGGGCGAGTCGATGCCCGGCCGATTGTTCCGAATTCGATCGTTATTCGCGAGGAAATGATCCCACGTGATGTACGCCGGCAACCGGTCACGAATGAGCACCCGCCACTCCGACATCGGACGCCAGCGTTGTCCCGTTCGGCCTCCATGGACGGCTCGATACTTTTGATCGACCATCCTGCGGCCATAGACGTACGCCCCGGCGTACATCGGATGTCGAAACGTTTGCAGCAATTGGGCGATCGACGGCTTGTGCCAGACCAATTGCCCCCGCTGCGGACCCGTTCGCTGCCGAAACCCCAGTCGGATTCCGTGCTGAATGAGATAGCGGAACAGCCCGTGAATCGTCCCCAGTTCGTCGAACTTGTCGAACAGGAGTTGCACCACGGCACGGGCCTGTTCGTCGGTCTCCATGACAACGTCACCGTTGGGGAGCTTGACGTAGCCGAATGGCACGTGATTGAACAACTCGCCGCGCTCTGCTTTGAACATGCGACCTCGATCCAGTCGGTTCCGCATCGTGAAGAGCTCCACCTCACTCATCGTCCCTTTGAGTCCCAACAACAGGCGATCATTCGAATCGTTCGGATCATAAATTCCATCTTGATCTCCGAGAAGCGCGCCGAACAGTGCACACACCTCCAACAAATGGTGCCAGTCCTTCGACGAGCGTGCGAGGCGACTCATCTCCAGGCTGAGAACAATGCCGACGTGGTCCATCGTCACTTCCGTCAGGATTCGCTGGAAACCGATTCGCCGGTCGGCCGTTTTACCGCTTTGCCCCTGATCTTCATCGACGACCAGAATGCGATCGGAACTCCAACCCAGTCCCTGCGCGTGCTCGGACAGGGCGTATTGACGTTCCCGCGACTCGCGATGGTCGATCACCTGCTGGAGACTCGACTGTCGCACGTAAACCACCGCCAGACGATCCAGATGACGCGATTGGATCTTCGTCGAAAGTGGCAAGCGGCGTGCTGCCGGGACGGTCTCGGCGAATGACTGGTCAGCGTCGGATCGCGTTTCAAAGGTGTTAGTGACCGTCATTTTGCACCTCCGGATGATCGAGAGGTGCGGTCGCCTTTCGGACGGCGAGGCGGCTTAGAACAACCAGCGCCCGCTGCCGGTGTTCCGGAGGTAGCGCCAGCCAGAGGTGATCCAGTCGAAACTGATTCGGGGCCGGATCTGGGCGCGGGGGGGGACTCGTCCGTTCCTTCGGTTTGACATGGCACTCGTCCTTGAACAGTGGTTGCCAGACGCTGTTGGCACCAATCTGCCAACTGTAAAAGCGCCGTAGCGGGAATTATGGGCGACGGATCCTCTGGTGTACACCGAGAAGACTGCGTGGCAGTCTGGTGCAGTCTATTGGGCGACCTTCGCGCAATGGAAACAGTTGGGGGCCAGCGTGCGGAAGGGAGAGCAAGCCACGACGGGGGTGCTGTGGAAGCCGATCGACGCCGCCGGAAAGCGCACAGGCGACGATGAATCGGCCGAGACGCCGCGCCGCGATCGTGGACTGCTGGCGCTGGGCTTCTCGATCTTCAACGCGGCCCAGGTCGACGGGTATGAGCGGCCGAGTCGGGAGACTCTGTCGGAAGGCGAACGCATCCAGGCGGCCGAGCGGGTTCTGTTCAGTCAGGGTGCCGAGATTCAGCACGGGGGATCGGCGGCGTTTTACGACATCAACGCCGACCGGATCCACCTCCCCCGGTTCGACAGTTTTCG
>JAPLOC010000209.1:0-635 GCA_026692825.1 Planctomycetota bacterium
ATGTCGGTGGAGAAATGCTGGATTGAGGCGGAGAACCGGGCGGGGAAACGGCAAGGGGCGTTCTGCACCGGGTTGCCGACCCTTCGCGAGTCGCGGGTCTTCATGACGTTCACCAACAGCTTCGACAACGTTTCGACTCTGGCGCACGAACTGGGACACGCCTACCATTCGTGGGAGTTGCGGAAACAGCCGTTGTTTCTGCAGGATTATCCCATGAATCTCGCCGAAACCGCCTCGACGTTCGCCGAGGCGGTTCTGGCGGAAGACCGGCTGAACACATCGAAGTCGCGGGGAGAGAAGCTGTCGATTCTCGACCACATGTGCAGCGACGCGGTGGCCTATCTGATGAACATTCACGCGCGGTTTGTGTTTGAAGACAACTTCCACAAAGAACGGCTCGATGGCGAAGTCTCTTCAAGCCGGCTTTCGGAATTAATGCTCGCGGCTCAGAAGGCAACCTATCTGGACGGGCTCGCACCCGACGGCTGGTACCCCGATTTCTGGGTTTCGAAGCTCCATTTCTACATCAGTGGACTGCCGTTCTATAATTTCCCGTACACGTTCGGCTTCCTTCTGTCGACCGGCCTGTTCGCCCTGGCTCCTGAGATGGGGCGGGAATTCCCCGAACGGTACCG
>JAPLOC010000209.1:650-13116 GCA_026692825.1 Planctomycetota bacterium
GCTGATCGCCACCGGTTGTATGGAAACCGAGCAGGCGGTTCAGTCCACGTTTGGTTACGACCTGTCGCGCCCCGATTTTTGGAACAAGAGCCTGGATGTAGTCGAACGGCGTGTGGAGCAGTTTCTGGAACTTGCTGGCACGTAGCGGGTTGCCCGTGTAGCCTGAACCGTCAACGACCGACACTTTGAAGTCACCCGCCAGTCCCCCCATGTCTATTGCCGCGTCTTCCGTCGCGTCTTCGAACCCAACGCCTCCGTCGGAGGCCGAGGAAGAACTGGTTGAAAACACCCGGACCGACGCGCAGTCCGTGGGAATTGTGCAGACCAATTTCGTCGATCTGTTTTGCACTCCCCATGAACTGGTCGTGACGAATGGTGCCCGTCTGGGGCCTGTTCGAGTGGCCTATGAAACCTACGGTGAACTTTCACCGGCGGGTGACAACGCGATTTTCGTCTGCCATGCGCTGACGGGAGACGCGCATCTGGCGGGGAAACGGCGGGCCGACGATCGCAAGGCGGGATGGTGGGATGAACTCGTCGGTCCCGGCAAGGGGTTGGATACGAATCGCTACTTCATCATTTGTGCCAACGCGTTGGGGGGATGCCAGGGAACAACCGGGCCAGGTTCGGTCGATCCCGCGACCGGCAAACCGTTTGGACTGCGGTTTCCGTTTCTGACGGTGGGGGACATCGTCCAGGTGCATGCGCAACTGGTGCGGCAGAGTGGGCGTCGCGATTTCCCGACGAGATACACGCCGCCGTCTGTCTCGCGTCCGCCGCCCGCCTGTCCGCGCAGGGTATCGCGTTCAATTGCGTCGGCCGACGGGCGATCGTCACCGATCCCAACTTTCACAACGGCGACTACTACGATCTTCCCAGCGGGCCGAACCTGGGCTTGTCGCTCGCCCGTATGGTGGCCCATATCACCTATCTGTCGGAGAATTCAATCGAGAAGAAGTTTGGCAGGCGGTTGCAGCATAGCGGGCAATTGAACTACGAGCTGATGCACGAGACCGAGTTTCAAGTCGAGAGCTACCTGCATTACCAGGGTAGCCGATTCGTCGAGCGGTTTGACGCCAACAGCTACTTGTACTTCACGCGGGCGATGGACTATTTCGATCTGGCCGACGCGTACGGTTCGATTGAAAAGGCGCTTGGCCGAACGAACGCGAGGTTTCTGATCACCTCCTACACGACCGATTGGCTGTTCCCGACCAGTCAGGGGGTCGAACTGATGAACTCGCTGGTCGCCGCCCGCAGGCACGTGTCGTTTGTGGAACTGACCAGTCCCTACGGGCACGATTCGTTTCTGCTCGAAGTCGATCCGCTGGCGGAACTCTTGACGCCGTTCCTCGAACAGACACTGCTCGCCAGTCGTAGTAAATCGCAAAACTGAACCATGTCTCCGAAAACCGAAGAGCGTGCCGATCGCCGATATTGCATCCCCGATCCCCTGGCGAAACTGACCGACGAGACAATCGTCTCTCAGATTTCGCCCGGCAGCCGGGTTCTTGACTTGGGGTGCGGCAATGGCCGGCTGCTGAATCTGCTCCGGGAATCGCACGGGGCGTCGATTCAGGGAATTGAACTCGATCGCGGCGCGGTTGTGCAGGCAATCGCGCAGGGGGTTCCCGTCATTTGCGGCGATCTCGATCGCGGGCTGCAAGGGTTTCCCGACGGATCATTCGACTTCGCGGTTCTCAGTCAGACTCTGCAACAGGTGCGGCATCCGCGCATGATTTTGCGCGAGATGCTGCGTGTCGCTCGCAGGTCGCTCGTGGTCGTCCCCAACTTTGGCCATTGGCGGGTACGTCTGGATCTGCTGCTCAATGGCCGAGCCCCGGTCACCGGGGCATTGCCGTACGAGTGGTACGACACCCCCAACCTGCACTTCATGTCGATGCGGGATTTCCGCGAACTGGTGAACGTGGTCTCCGGGCGGGTGGTGAAGGAGTTGCCACTGATTGGGGGGCGGGCGCTGGAACACGCCTGGGCGGCGAACCTGCGTGCCGACTCGGCACTGTATGTTTTGGAGCATGCATAGTTCGGCCTGCCGCGCTAACGGATCGCAGACAGCGCAAACCGCTCGGAATCCACTCGAGTGATTGTTGGACCTTCCTCATGTCGAATTCCCGTTTTCTGGTCGGACCGCTGGTATTGCTTCTGGGTGTGACATTCACCGGGTGTGAACCGCCCACATCGGTCCCGCCTGAGAAAACCGTGGGGACGGTTCCAGAACAAAGTCCCAATGCCGACGACAATTCACGTGGGTCCACGGAATTGGTCCCTTCGTCCCCAGGGAGACCGATTACCGTCACCGCAGAGGTTCCCGCGCTACCTCCAGCGCTTCCCGCTGTTCCCCCAACCTCGCCCGAAACACTCAAGCGACTGGGCGAACTCAAGGGAAAATACAAACTCGACACCCGGGGCCGGGTCTGGTCTTTGGAGATCAAGGGAACCGCACTACACGATGGCGATCTCGACGTCCTGCGGTCGCTCCCGTTGTTGAAGACGCTCTGCCTGCGGGACGTTGTCTACCCCGGAGGAAGCCTTTCGTTGAATGGATTGCAACCGCTGGATTCGTTGAAAGAACTGCGCCGACTCGACGTCAGTAACAATCCTTGGCAGGGTTCGCTCGATAGACTCGCGGGACTGTCGCGTCTCGAATTCCTCGACCTGCGAGGGACGAAGTTTGGCGACGACGCGATGCTCGATGTCGCGCGGCTCCCCCGACTGAAAGACTTGCGGCTTGGGCACATGCCGCTTTCGGAACAGGGCCTGAAGAATCTGTCTGGGTCTTCGATCGAGAGATTCGAATACTGGATCCGGGGCGATCAGAGCGCGGGAATGCTGGGGGGGCTGAAACGGCTCCGGTCGTGGTATATCGGTTTCACCGATCTTCGGGTCAGCGAACTCCCGATGTTTGCCAACGCCGATCAACTCACCGAGATCCGGCTGATTTGCGATGACAACCCCCCATCGCCTGAAGCGGTCGCGGCGCTCCAGAGTCTGAAATCACTGAGCAAACTCGATCTCTCTGGACGCCGGGACGCCGACTGGTCGATTCTCTCGCATCTCGATCGCCTGCCGCGACTTGAGGCTGTGCGACTGATCGGCGCGACCGACCAGTCGCTGCGGCTGTTGCCCAGAGTGCCGACCGTGACCGATCTCGAACTGTTCCTGAGCCGGGCGGGTTCCGAAGAGGGACTGAAGATGCTGACCAGTTTCCCCGCGCTGCGGCGGCTCTCGCTCGCCCCCGCGACCACGACAGCGGCGGGACTGGCCCAAGTGGCCCGCTGTGAACAACTCGAAGCGCTGGTCTTTTACCCGAATGTCGTTGGAAATTTCATGGCGCAAGTCTACCCCAACGAGGCGTCCCCTCGGCCCGTCTTTGTCGCCAAAGATCTTCGGCCGATCCTGGAACTTCCGACACTCAAGTGGCTCGACATTACCTCACTGGGGTTTGGCGACGAGGTCACCTTGGAACTGGTCGCGGCGACGCAGCTTGAATTGCTGGGGATTACGAATTTGAAGGTCACGGATGCGGGAATGGAGCGACTTCGTGAACTCAAGCAACTCCGCGATCTCGACATCGTCGGAACACAGGTCACGTATGAAGCGGCTGCCGCCTTTTTTGAACTCAATCCGCACTGCAAAATCTCGGACAACTGGTGCTGCGGCTGTTTGGGATTCAAGCCGCACGTGCCGTGAAAGTCACACCCGGGATACGCATTGGATCCAGGTTCCACGTCCGAGCCGAATTGCGGACAGCGTTTGCAATGCGGTGCCATTGCTGTTTCCGATTCGGAATTACGCACTTGACCCGGCGGCTTATGCCGGCCGATTCGCCGAACCGTCATCCGCCGGGAGTTCGACCGGCTTCACATAGAACTGTGACAAGTCGAGCGAACCGCGAAGTTCCGCTTCCAGCAACTGGATCCGCTTTTCAAGTTGACTGAGCTTGGCGTGCAGCGCGGGCACCTGCTGCTCGAGGCCGAATTCTTTTTTCGGACGGGGAACGACCGGGTAGCCCAGTTGACGTTGCAGGGCGGCGAACATGTACAGTGGATCTTTGCCACGGTTTGCCTTGGCAATCCGGCCCTCTTTCGCTCCAAACAGGATGGGCTGCTTGGGGCACCATTCGGAGTCTCCCAACTGACGCCGTTTGTCGAGCGTGAACTGCTCGGAATGGTGATAGATCAAGTCTCCAAAATCGGTGGCACCCAACTGCCGGCGAACCTGGAGAATCCAGTCCTTCCAGCCGCCGTCGGCGAACTGAGAATCGCCCGACATCGCCTCCATGCCCCGGTCGTACCCCAGGCGATTGCGGCTGATGGATTCGAACTGGAAGACAAACAGCCCCGCCTGGGTGACGCTTCCAGCGCGGTACGCCGCCTCATGTTGCAGAATCTCGAGCGCGGTGATTTGATCGAATTTCGACCGGTCTTCCTCGGCACGGGAAAAAACGAACGTCTGAAACGGGGTGAAATAGTGCGGCAGGTGCGACATGCCCACACTGATGCGTCCGTTCAAAACGACTTCACCACGCAGAAACTCAATCGCCATCGGCAGCCGGGTGGTCGAGAGAATCTCTTCGTGGATCGAATCGAGAATTTCCTGAGCGGGCAGGTTTTCGAGCAACCGGTCGCGGAACACGCGAAAAAAATACGCCTGCTCGATGTACTCTTCCCGGTCGAGAATCACGGAAGCCATGGGGAGCAACTATCGGGTCAGAGATTCGATCTGGAGCAGCTTCTGTCGCTCGGCGGCCGCCTCGCGGGCGCGTCCCGCCTCTTCCAGGAATTTCACAAGGTCGGTCCGCAGGGGGACCAGAGTGGGGGCGATTTCCAGCCCCTGCCTGGCCGCTGAGATCGCGGTCGGAAAGTCGTTGAAGACCGCCGCCATGACGGCGTACCGGGCGTAGACTTCGGGATCCCAGGGATTCAGGTCGATCGATTTCTTGAGGTAATCCATCCCCGCTTTGAAATCGCCGGTCCGATAGCAGGCGATGCCCAGCATTCGCAGAGTTTCTTCATCGTTCGGCTCGTAGGGCAGCCCCTTCTCCAGCCAGCGTCGCGCCTCGGCGTCCTGACCCGCCAGAAAGTGGATGGCCCCGAGAGTCTGCAAGGTTTTCCCGTCCCCTGGCTGCATCTCGTGAACCCGTTTCAGTGACTCGGTCGCCTCGCGCAGTTGGGTGGCCCCTTCGCTGGTGGTCGCGTCGGCCTCCTCGAAAGCGGCGAGCGCCTTCGCCCGCAAACTCTCCCACGGTTCCAGAGGGGCTTCCATGAAGGGGAAAAAGACCAAAGGCGAAGTGTCTTTTTGAATCTCGGGAGGTGCCGTCGGCCGTTTGCGGACCCGGTGATCGGTCTGGGAGAGATGGGGAATGTCCCCCGTGCGCCGCCTTGGCATGTGGCAATGCACACACGATCCCGACGCCGGTGGTGCCAGCCGCTCGGCTTCAGCGACGGTGCAGCCGCGATCCGCATGACATTCGAGACACCGCTTCTGATAGGAGTCGACCCGTTCGGCCTCCGTCGGGACGCCATGCGAATCATGGCACGAGGTGCAGGTGAACTTCCCCGCGCTCTCGCGGAAGCATTTGCTGGAGTACATCTCCTGCACGTGACTGACCGCTTTTTCCGGCCGACCTTCCACGGTGTCGTCAGGGTGAATCAGCATCGTCCAGATTTCTTCCAGTCCCTGCCCGGGGCGGAAGTCGAAGTGGCGTCGCCCATAGCGCAGAATGCGCTTGGCCGTCAGGTGGCATTGAAAACAGATACTGTCGCGCCGCCAGGGATCGAGTTTGTCGGGATTGACAATCTGCCAGTCGGTCTCGGCGGAGACGTTTCCCGCCTCGAACAGCTCCACATGCTTGCGTCCCGGACCATGACAACGTTCGCAACCCACACCCAGTTCCAGAAACGGCGGCGTCTTCAGGCGGTCGGGGGCGTTGCGGTCCGCCATCGCCACCCGTCCCAGGTGGCACGACAGGCATTCGTCGGTCACCCGCCGATAGAATCGCGTCACGGGAAGATGAACGGAATACCCCGGCGAGAGATCCCAGACTTTGTCCTGCGTGTACCAGGAGATGGGAGACTGGTAGATGAGGCCGCCGCGATCGATGAGGTAAGACTTGCCACGAATGCCCGATCCAATCGAATAGCCCGCGACGGCTGACTGCTGACAGACCACTTTCCCTTTGGCGTCCAGCAGTTCCTCCCGGTGGACCACCTGATCTCCGTCGACGTCGACGTTGTACCGATACGACTCGATCTGAAAGCGATTCGGCTCGCCGGGCGTCGAAAACGTCGTCGCTGCGGGGCTGTTCACGGCCGCCGCGTGAAACATCGGGTTGGCTTCGTAGCGACGGGCGATCTCGGCGTGACAATTCGAACAGACCGCCGAGCCGACGAAGTCGTCGCCATCGGTGGGAGCTGCCGGTACCGGCGGCCGCGTGACAGTGGGGATCGCTGGCGGATCTTCCGAAACCGGCTCCCCCAGCCACAACCAAGCCACTCCCCCCAGGAGAAGCAGCACAACGGCTGACACAACCAACGGGGGACGTGAAGCGGGCATGGGAAGTCAGGCAGGCAATCGACGTGGAGTTTTTCGCGCGCGAATTCACTTCGCGACGCGATCGAAACGTTCCACGCGATCATATACTCCCCATCGCGGGAAATGCGACATTCAGCCCGAATGTCAGCCCGCCTTTTTCAACGGCACCAGCGGCGCGGCTCGCAGGGCACCAACTCGTCCCTGGGGTGACGCGTCCCACTGATGGGCCGCCACCGAACCCAAAATCGCCTCGGCGACTTCAACCGCCGCCAGCCCTTGAGCCCCATCGACCTGTGGAGCCGACCGGGTTCGGACCGCACGTTCAAAATCGACCAGTTCTTCCGTCAACTGATCACGCGGTGTCGCCAGCGGTTTTTCGACGCCGATGTAGGTGCCAAAGACCTCGGCTTTCAGTTGCTCCAGGTTCGCCCCCGGCTGTCTCACCCGTTCCAGGGGAGGGGTGCCAAACAGCAAGGTGGGGGTTGCGGAGTAGATTTGCGACTCCCGCGCACCGAAGTCAATCTGCGCGCAACCGTCGGACGACCAGACCTGCATCGCGCGGCTGGTGGTCGGACTGACGCGATTCGCCGACAGGTCGGCGATGCAGCCGCCGGTGAATCGCAGCCGCGCCTGAACTGCGTCTTCATGCCCTCCCATGATCGACACGCCAAACGCTTCGACAGAAACGAGCGGCTGCCCGACGAGATTCAGAACGAGGTCGATATCGTGAATCATCATGTCGAACACGACACCAATGTCGGTCGACCGATAGGTATAGGGGCTGACTCGTTCGGAACGAATGTATTTGGGATCGTGAATCGCGGCGCGGGCGGCGACGAAACCGGGATTGAATCGCTCGACATGCCCCACTTGCAGGATCCGCCCTTGCTCTTCCGCCAATTCGACCAATTCGCGCGCCTGGTCTGCGGTCGGCGTCAGCGGCTTTTCGACGAACAGGTCGACCCCCGCCGACAGCAGTTCCCGGGCGATGCGAAAGTGAGCCACGGTCGGGACAGCGACAACCGCCATGTCGATTTCACCCAGCAGGTCGTGATAGTCGGCGACCCAGCGGGTGTTGTGCTTGTCGGCGACGGCCCGACCGGAGGCCTCGTGGAGTTCGGCGATCGCCGAGAGGTTCACGCCTTGCAGACCCGAGAGAATGCGGGCATGGTGCTTGCCCAGCGCCCCGGTACCAATGACCGCCGCTCGCAGTGGGTTCACGCCGCTCTCCGGATTTTGTGAGTGCTGTTGGATTCGGCTTCGACGGGCTTAAAGCGGCGGGCTTCCCCCTGCCGGCCCTGCTTGCCGTCTTTCTGTCGTTCCAGAAAATCGAGCAGTCGCACCAGTTCAATCGGGAGGCTCCCTCCCAGATCGTTGACGAACAGATCCCGCACTTCGTCGAGCTTTTTGTGTTCGCGGAAGATCAGTTTGTGTGCTTGTCGAACGGCGGCGATCGTCGACGGGGCGATTCCGCGGCGTTGCATCCCGACCAGATTGACCGCGAGAATGCGCGGGTCATCGGAACCGGCCGCGAGCATATAGGGAGGGACGTCGTTAGGCACCCTGCAGCCGCCACTGACGAACGCGAGCGTCCCCAGCGTCGCGAAGTGATGGACGACCGCGTTACCCGAAATGATCGCGTAGTCGTGGACGTGGACATGGCCCCCCAGCAGCACCCCGTTGACCAGTACCACCTGGTCGTGCAGGTGGCAGTTGTGGGCGACGTGGCTGTTGGCCATCAGCAGATTCTGATTGCCAATCCGGGTGACACCGTCTTCTTTTTCCGCGCCGCGGTGAACGGTCACCCCTTCGCGGAACACGTTGTTGTCGCCGATGTCGACGCTGGTCGGGGCTCCCGAGTAACTGTAATCCTGGGGCTCGGCCCCGATGACACAGTTCGGAAAGAATCGGTTCCCCGACCCGATCGTCGTGTGCCCCACAAGGGCCACGTGACTGTCGAGTCGGCAGTTCGGGCCGATCTTGACATCCGGACCGACCAGGCAGAACGGGCCGATGAAAACATCGTCGGCGATTTCGGCTTTGGGGTCGACTTCCGCAAGGCGAGAGATGGTGGTGGCCATTCGCGAGATTCCCTTCTGCGCAGTTGGCTGGGGGCCTAGGCCGCCCGGGATTCTGGCCGTTGCCAGAATTCCGCGGAGTGCGATTGCTTCAGCCGTCGCACGAATTCGGCGTTGTGCGTGTGACCCGACCGATTGGCTTCCACGCGTCCGACCAGATCACAACCGGCCAGCGCGAAATCACCAATGCAGTCAAGCAGTTTATGCCGAGCGCACTCATCGGGCGCCCGCAGCGTGTTGTAGATTACGCCGTCGTGACCGAAGATCAAGAGGTCACGCGCGGTCGTGCGACGACCGTATCCCATCGCCCGCAGCGCCAGAGCTTCCTGCTCCAGCACAAATGTGCGTGCGTAGACAATATCGTTCAGAAACGCTTCGGGCGTGACATCGACTTCGAAAAACTGTGGCACAATCGGAGAATTGGGTCCATAGTCAAGCGTATATCGAATCGTCAGTCCACCTTTGGCGTGCGGTACACCCAGAATCGTCTGGTTCCCTTCGCCGCAAGAGACCGGGTGCCGAAGCGTCACGGACCGCCTTGGGGCGTCCAACTCGACGATGCCAGCTCTCAGCAACGCGTCGGCAAATGCCTGGCTCGAACCGTCGCCGCCGGGAGGCTCGGGGGCGTCGAGTTCAACCCGGCAGTTGTCTATCTGCAATCCGGCGAGCGCCGCCATCACATGTTCGACCAGTTCGATCGTCGCTCCGCCCCGCTCGATCGCGGTTCGTCGCTGGCGCGACACCGTGTACTCGACCTTCGCCGGCACGCGGCGGAACGAGATTCCCTCGTTCTCCAGCGCAGGAAGAAACCGCAGGGTGACGTCGGCTCCCGTGAGAAAGCCGACCCCATGAACGGCGGCCGCCCTGGCGATCGTGTGTTGCGACCTCGTGGTCATCCGGACTACCTCTTCGTGAATCGTGCTGGCACTCGTACGAACAAACGTCCCGCCTACTCACCGGCGGCTTGCTTGGCGGCCGGCTTCTTGCCCGCCGGTCGGGTTCCCGAGGCAGGCGTCACCGCCGCCCCGTTCGACTTTTCGTAACGCCGGTTCAGCATCTCGAGAACGGCGTCCGTCACGTCGTCCCGCTTGCGATGCCAGACGACAGGCTGCTGGAGAACCGCGCCGATTTGCGTCGGGGCAACCGTGTCTCCTTCCGTACGGATGCATCGCATGACCACCGTGTAGCCGTAGTGGTCGGCGACCTTCGTGACCGCGTCCTGTACTTCCTGGTGAACCACCATCTGCACCTGCACCATCTTGCGCTGAATGTCGCGCTTCTTCAGCAACTGAAAGCTGTCGATATTCGACTTCAGTTTGGCGGCTTCGTTTTCCTTCTTTACATAGTCGGGGCTGCCGGTCTTCAGCTCCCCCATCAGCTTCACGACGTCGGCCAGCTTCTCGCTCTGCGCCTGCACATCGCGCTTGAACTGCTCCTCTTCGGCCTTCAACTCGTCGTTGAAGTCCTTCATCTTGCCGTAGTTTTGCAGGATGTAGCCGAGGTCCAAGACCGCGACCTTGTGCGGCTTTTCGGCCTTGTCAGCAGGCTTCTCGGCTCGCTCGGGCCGGTCCTGCGCGTAAGCCCGCTGGCCGGGGAGGCCGGCGAACGCCAGCAGAAACAACAGACCAGCGGCGGTCGGTACGTACTTCTTCACTTCAACTGCACTCCTTTGCAGAGCCGGGAAATGGACGATTGCCGGCAGGCGGCATCCTTGCCTGGACGGTGGCTGAGCGACGGTGGGATAGGATGGGGTGAGGGGCGACGGCCCTGAGACAAGGCCGACGTCGCGAAATGTTGCACACTCCGGGAAATGCGTCAAGACGATTGTAAAAGGGGGGAGTCGCGAATTGTAAAAACTTCCACGGCGGCGAAGGGAGCGAATGCCCCAGCTTCCGCCCAAGAGCTTGATTTCGTTCAGCCTGCGGCTAACTTGTCTGAAAATCCTCGTCCCTACGTCAATCAGGTCGCCCCCATGCGAAATCTCCGCGGAGTCGTGGTCACTGTTTCGTTGTTGTTCCACTGTCTGGCGCGCGGCGGGTTCGCGGAGGAACTGCTGGTTCTGAAAGGGGAGCGGGCAGAGGTCGTGTGTGCCGCCGCAGGCGGTGCGATTGTTTCATTCCGCCTCTCTGGGGAATCGCTGAATCCGCTGAATTGGGAGGTTCCTGCCGACCTGGCGACCCGCGAAACCAAGCCCGGCGCGCCTCGCGGTCACTTTCTGTGTCTCGATCGGTGGGGTGCCCCCTCGCCAGCGGAACTGAAAAACGGCGTGCCGTTCCATGGGGAGGCCCCTTACGCCCGCTGGAACCTGGGAACCGCCGTGAAGCGGTCGGAAAAGTGCATCTCTGCGGAAATGGGTTGTGAACTCCCGCTCGCAGGGTTGCGCATCAGTCGGGTATTGGAATTGGACACCGCCGGGACGACTTTCAAGGTGGTGGAATCGGTGACCAGCACGGCCCGACTGGGACGCGTTTACAATATGGTTCAACACCCGACAATCGCTCCTCCTTTCCTGGATGAACAGACGCTGGTCGACACCAACGCCTTCGAAGGGTTCTCACAAGACGATCCCCCACCGTTGTACAAGAGGAATGAATTGCAGCAAAAGACTGGGTCGCTTTGGCCCCGTATGCGGTTATTGAAAAAAGACGTCGATCTGCGACGTCTGGAGACGGGGACGGAAAAGGAAGCGATTTCAGACGTCACATCCTTTGTATTCCACGACCACGCCGAATTGGGCTGGGTCGTCGCCAGCAATCCGGGTAAAAAACTCCTGCTGGGATATGTGTGGAGCACGCGGGATTACCCCTGGCTCAATCTCTGGCGGTTTCGCCAGGGAGAGCAACGACTGGCGCGCGGGCTGGAATTTGGCACAACGGGATACCATCAACCCTTTCCGGTGCTGGTGAAAACCGGCCGAATTCTGGATCGCGCCACGTACGACTACCTCGATGCTGGCGAAACGAAGTCCCGTTCATACCTTTGCTTCCTGGCGCCAATTCCCGGAGATTTTGCTGGTGTCGCCCAACTGTCGATTCACGCGGGACGACTCGAACTTTGCGAACGTCGCGATCTGCAACCGCGAGTGATTCAAGTCCCGACGTCGCTGTCGATTTCGTCGCAATAACGACCGGGTTCCTCCCAGAAAACGCGCGAGTCCGGTTCGATTGGGGGGCGCTCAATGAATGTCTAGTTTTACCCCGCTCGCGGTATAGTCCACGTGACACGCCCACTCGGCTATTCCGTTGACAACTCAATCAAACGACATCCCACATGCCCGGCGACCAGCAGTCGCTCTCCGGTCGCATCCAATTGCAACTCCAAAATCCGTCCTTTGGGTCCCCCCAGCGTCTTGAGTACCTCGACGTTGCCAGGATCCAAGATGCGAACCCGGCCATCATCGCAACCGACATAGATTCGATCTCCCCGTTGAGACCACGCGATCGCTCGGGGAATCGAAGGAAGTTTGGCGAATCGGACCAGCCGACCGCGCGTCGGTTGCCAGAGTCGAACCGTGCGGTCGTCACCGACGGTCGCGATGACCGGCAGAGAATCGGAAGTTTGTCCCGGACGGACGGCGATGGCATTTACGGTCCCCACGTGATTGTCGAGCGTGCGGCGATGTTCCCCCGTCTCGGCGTCCCATACTCGCACCGTGGTGTCGATGCCCCCTGAGACGATCGACTTACCGTCGGGAAGGTACGCGATCGCTAGGACTGGGCGGGAATGTCCCGTGTAGCGGATACTCCGTTCGGCCGTCTCCGCCGAACGGACTTCGCAAACGCCATCGCCCCCCGCCGTCACCCAACGTGTTCCATCGGGAGACCAGGCGGCAC
>JAPLOC010000210.1 GCA_026692825.1 Planctomycetota bacterium
TCGACCCACATCATGACGGTCACTTCAGCGTCCTTGCCGATCTTGTAACCCTCGGGACCGGCGTCACCTTCGATGACGGTCAGCGGGGTGTGCTTGATCTTGCTCTCGGAGGCCAGCTTGGTCAGCTTGGGTTCGACCGAATCGGGGTCGTTCGTCAGAACGACAACGAACGCGGCCATCTTGTGGTCCTTGTTTTCGCCAACTTTCGTGTCGATCTTCTTGACCAGATCCTTCACGCTGTCGTTCATTTCACGGGCGAACACCGTGACGACCGGCTGCGAGCCATAGCGGCAACGGTAGCACAGGGTTTCTCCCTTGGCGGGTCCCGTGATGTCGCGCACGTTGAATGCGGGGACGCTGGCCCCCTCTTTCAAACCCGATTCCACCTTGTCAGCGGCGATCAGGGCCGCGGGCAGCCGCAGCCAAAACTCCCAGGAACTTTCGCATCACCACGCACTCCTTCAAAGACCGATGAAAACCTGAACATGGGCCGCTGTGATGAACTGCACGGGATCCCAAACCCCGCGACCGCGGCCCCTGTAGTGTAGCCAAGCCGATGCGTTAAACAAGGTACGACCGGTCAATCGCATATGAAGTCCGAATGAGGGCGACGAGAATTTCTCTAGAAAATCCAATTGCACTCCCGGAAAACCCCGCGTATTATGACCGTGCCGGCTATTGCCAACGTCCTATCCAGCAGAGTCTTTCTCTTTCGCGCCTGCGATCGGCTCTGGCGGTGGTTGTCGTGTCGACCGGCAGGAGTACGACATGTCGCGCCCCATGCGTCGCCGTGCTTTCACGCTCATCGAGTTGCTGGTGGTGATCGCGATCATCGGCATTCTCGTCGCGCTCCTTCTCCCTGCGGTCCAACAAGCGCGCGAGTCAGCGCGAAAGACGCAGTGCAAGAACAATCTGCATCAAATTGGCGTCGCGATTCACGCGTATCACGATGCGTTCCGACTACTCCCCCCGGGGAAGATCACGCCGGTGGGCTACAAGGACAAGATCGACGACGAAGACTACATCAACTGGGCGATCGCGATTCTGCCCCAGCTCGATCAGGCTCCCATGTTTTACGAGTACAAGGGGACGGAAAAAAATCGGAACGATCCGAACCGAGCGTGGTTGAGGACTCCGATGCAGACGATGCGCTGTCCATCGGACATCAACTCAGACCGGGCGGCGACCCCCGATTCTTGGAGTATTGAAATGTCCGCCGGTTCCTATCGGGGAATCGAAGGCCGTAGCGATCCCAATGCCAGTGTGTTCGCCGCCTGGGACTCGGCGGCCGACTATGATTTGCTCACGAACCATCATACCCGGGGAGCACTTCACGTCGTCGGCCCGGGAGGGTTGCGATGCGAATCGTTCGATTCTCTCTCGGATGGCGTGAGCCATGTGTTGATTGTTGGGGAATACCATACGCTGACGGATCCAGGATTCCGCACCTTCTGGAGCAGCAGTTGGCGTTATCACAATCTGTCGCTCGTCGACCGCGATCAGTTTCTGCGAACCCCGAATCACGACCTATGTGTGAAGAACACAGTGATCAGTGCGAAATGCCATCGCGCGCTGGGGGCCATTCACGGCGGCAGCATGAACGGTCTGATGGCCGACGGCTCGGTCCGCACCCTGAGCGAGAACATCGACGGACTCCTGTTTGAATCGCTGGGAACGGTGGATGGCAAGGAGCTCTTCAGTGAGTTCTAGACTGGGTTCTCTGTTCCTGTTCGGATTGTGCGGCATCGTCGTTGGATGCGGGGGTCCGACCTACAAACTGGCGAAGGTTGTCGGCCAATTGACGCTGGACGGAAAACCTGTCGTCGGAGCGAAGATCACGTTCAACCCCCAGGGGGATAAGGGAGCCCCCGAACCCGGCCCCATGTCATTCGCTGTCACCGACGCTGACGGCAACTTTCGCCTGGAAACCATGGCGGGGGACAAAGGGGCAGTCGTGGGCAGCCACAACGTGATGGTCACCACACTCAAGACCAAGCCGCATCCTTCGAATCCGGGGCAAGTGGTTGAGGTTGAGCCTGAACGGGCTCCTTTGCGCTATCGAACCTCTCCCGGCTATCGCATCACGGTCCCCCCCGAAGGATTGCCCGAGTTGAAAATTGGGATGCTGACGGGGGAATAGCGGTTGATTTCGCATTGCTCTGGGATGCCGTTTCGGGCTAAAACCCGTTCACATCCCGAGTTGTGTCAATCGATCGGCCATGGTACGGAAGCCCCGCATGTCGACCCCGCTGAATTTCCTTCGTCGCCCCGGTGGCGTGACGTACCTGCTCTGCGGCCTGTTTTTGGCCTGTTTTCAGGCAACTCTCCGGGGTGATGACGCTGTGGGACTGGTCGCCCCCGAGGGCTTCACCGTCTCAAAATTCGCCCCCGACGATCTGGCTCATGACATCTACTGCATGACCCTCGACACCGCGGGGCGGGTCGTCGTTTCCGGGCCAGGGTATGTCAAAATCCTGATCGACACCGACGGCGATGGCAATGCCGATTCGTCCAAGACCTTTGTCGACGGCCCCAAAACCGGTGCCCAGGGAATGTTTTTTCTGGGGCGCGATCTGTTTTGTGTCGGGGATGAAGGGCTCATCCGCTATCAGGATGCCGATGGGGACGATCGCGCCGATGGCCCCCCTCAAACGTTCCTCAAAATCAAAACCGGCAGCGAACATCACGCCCATGCCATCCGTCGCGGGCCGGATGGCTGGTGGTACCTCATCGCCGGCAACTTCGCCGACGTGAACGGCGGGTACGCCACCGAACCGACGTCTCCCATCAAGACTCCGCACGGCGGCGTGGTAATGCGACTGAAGCCGGAACTCTCGGGTGGGGAAATCGTCGCGGATGGATTTCGCAACGCCTACGACTTTGACTTCGATCCGCAGGGAGAGATCCTCTCGTATGACAGCGATGGCGAACGCGACATTTCGCTCCCTTGGTACCTGCCCACGCGCGTGCTGCACATTCTGCCCGGCGGGGAAGAAGGCTGGATCACCGAGAGCTGGAAACGACCGAACTATTTTCTCGATGCTCCCCCGGTGGTCGCGTCGACCGGTCGTGGTTCACCGACCGGGGTCGCCTGCTACCAGCACACCCAATTCCCGGCGAAATATCGCAACGCCCTGTTCGTTCTCGACTGGACCTTTGGCCGCGTACTGACGGTTCCTCTGATTAAACAAGGGGCCACGTTTGCACCACAACAGGCCGAAGACTTCCTCACCGCCAGCGGACAGCAGGGTTTCGCGCCAACCGACGTTGAAGTCGGCGTTGATGGCAGTCTGTATGTTTGCGTGGGCGGGCGCGGGACTCATGGGACCGTTTACCGCGTGACCTATACTGGCAATGACGCCGACGTGAAGCCCCCCCTCTTGCTGCAGGTCGACGAACGCTCGTCCGCGGAACAGCGGCTCGCCGCCTGTCTCGACCCGATTCAGCCGCAAAGCAGTTGGGCTCGCTCACGGTGGGTTCCCTTGGCGACCAAATTGGGGGCGCGGCCATTTCTCGAGGCGGCTCTGAACGAACGCCTTGAACCGGCGCGACGTGTTCGCGCGATCCAGATCCTTGTCGATCTGTTCGATGGCCTCCCCGCCAACGCCCTCCAATTGCTCGCGAGTTCCAAAGCGCCCGACGTTCGCGCGACGGCAGCTTGGTCCGTCGGATTCCAACGCTCCCGGCAGATCGCGGTCGACTCGCTCGCTCCCTATCTGGCAGACACCGACGGCTTTGTCCGACGACGCGCACTGGAGAGTATCGCCCGAATCGACATCAACCGCACTCCCTTGCTCAAACCGCTCGCCCGGTGTCTCAATGACGATGACCGCGAAGTTCGGCTCGCCACCTCGCGGCTGATTCCCCAGATGCCCCCGAACCAGGTTCGACAGCTCGCGGAATATGGCCGCGAACTCGGCTGGCGGGCCTCGCTCTCCAGCACAATCGGATACGTCTGGCGGACACAGCTCGAAGGAGAGGGTTTCAACGCGTTTGGTGTCGACTTCGGCCGACGCGTGATTGTGGCGAAACATCCTCCCGCGATGAAACTCGAAGCCGCTCGGCTGATTCAAATGTCGCTGGGTGATCTTGGTGGACGGGGGGGAACTCCCGGCATGTTCCACAGCTACACCGGAACACAAGTCCTTGATGAGTACGCCGCCACCCTCGATCCGCTCCGCGAGTCGCTGGTTGAAGTCTTTCCCACGGGCGATCGGCTGGTGGATATTGAACTCGCCCGGGTGATGGCGATGCTCTCGTCAAAAAACTCGCGGATGCTCGACAAGCTGCTGGGGCAGATTGGCCCCAAAACGAATCCGGTCGACGACATCCACTATCTGGCGTGTGCGGCCCGCGTCGACGTCGCGCCGACCGATGAACGCAGCCAGCAGCTCGCCGAAGCGCTGGTGGCGATTGATCGCAAGTTCGCCGAGCGCAAGCTTCCCCGGGATAACAACTGGGACGATCGGGTGGGGGAACTGTTCGCCGAGCTGGCGAATCGCGACCCCGGACTGCCGGTGCGAATCGTGAAGACCAGGGGTTTTGGGCGACCGACGCACGTGGTCTTCACGTCGAAACTCCAGGAAAACGAATCGTCGCTGGCGGTCTCCGCGTTCACCCGAGCCGTGAAGGCCGACAAGAACTATCCGTGGACGACAGACGTGGTTTACCTTGTCGGGATGGGGGCGACGGACGAAGGGCGGGAACTCGTGCGGGCTCAATTCGAAAACTTCGAACTGCGACTGGCGGTGCTGGTAGTTTTGTCCGAGGTTCCGGAAGAACAGGACCGACCGCTGTTCGCCCAGGGGCTGGATGCCGGCCCGATGGAGGTTCTGACCGCGTGTGTGAGCGCACTGGAGAAACTTCCCGAGGCCCGCGATGCGCTGGAATGTGTGTCGTTAGTGAAACTGCTACGCCGACTGGGGAATGACAAAGCCGAGTACGCTCTGCGGGAGCGGGTGGTGCAGTTGCTGAAGCGGAATTCGGGCGAAGAGTCGGAATTCGTGTTCGGAGCCGCCGGCTATCAGCCCCAGGCCGAGGCGATCAATCGCTGGACCGACTGGGCGACCTCGAACTTCCCCGCAGAGGCGAAGGAGATTCTGGGTGCCAATAGCGAAGACATCGAGTCGTTGCGCGACCGGCTGGCCCGTGTCGACTGGGAGGAGGGAGACGCCGAGCGCGGCGCGAAACTGTTCACGAGTCGGGCGTGCGGTCAATGCCACGGCAGTGGGAAAGCGCTCGGTCCCGATCTCGCCGGGGTCGCGGGTCGGTTTTCGAAAGATGACCTGTTCGTCGCGATCGCGCTTCCCAATCGGGACGTCTCCCCCCGCTACCAGACGATGCTGGTCGAAACCAAAGCGGGCAAGATCTACACCGGCCTGGTGGTCTATGAATCGGTCGACGGAATCCTGTTGCGGAATGGAACCAATCAAACCTACCGCATTGAAGGGAAGGACATCGCATCGAAACGGAATCTGCCGAACTCGCTGATGCCCGAGGGACTGCTGAAGGATCTCAAAGACTCCGATCTGGCGGACTTGTATGCCTATCTCAGAAGTCTTTCGAACCGGACGGCCGCGAAGGACGATTCCACGGCGCGCGAGTGACCGGCGACGAGCCACAGTTGGCCCCATCCGAAATCACGCATTCGCGGATTCCGACTTTCGTTCGCACAGAGTTCATTCCGGGAAGACACCATGCGCAGGGCGGTTGCGACAATGCTGTTGGCTCTCTCCGTGGTGGTTGCCTTGGGGTCTCAAACATTCGCCCAACCCCCTCAGCAGGCTCGCTTAACCGGGAGTGAGGAGACCCCCGATTCCAAGCGAATTCGGGCCGACGTGCTCACGCTCGCCTCGCCGGAGTTTGAGGGACGCGGGACCGCCTTGGGCAAACAGAAGGCGATTGACTTTCTCGTCGCGCGATTTGAATCGCTGGGATTGAAGCCGCTTTTTACCGAAGGGGACTTCGTGCAGGAGATTCCCGGCCCGAAAGGAACCGGTGCGAAACCGACAATCTTTGGACGCAATGTCGGTGCCTGGCTTCCCGGTTCCGATCCCGACTTGCGCGACGAGTTCATCATCATCAGCGCCCATTTCGACCATCTCGGATGGCGAGACCTACCACGGAGCCGACGACAACGCCGGCAGCGTCGCGATGATGCTCGAAATCGCCCGACTGTTTTCCCGCGAGGGGCACGCCCCCAAACGGAGCCTGGTCTTTTTGAGCTGCGACCTCGAAGAAAACCTTCTCTGGGGATCCCGTTGGTTTGTCGCGCATCCCCCCTGGCCCCTGGAACGGGTAAAGCTCTTTATCACAGCGGAACTGATTGGGAGAACGTTGGGAGATCTTCCGCTCCCCGCAGTTTTTGTGATGGGGGGAGAACACAGTCGCGGGTTGCGGAAACTGGTCGATGGCGTCGACCACGCGGAGACATTGGAAGTGTCGCACCTGGGTGTCGACCTGGTGGGGGTTCGGAGCGACTATGGCCCATTCAAGGGGGAGAAAGTCCCCTTCCTGTTCTTCTCGGGAGGGGAACATCGCGACTACCATCGCCCAACCGACACAGTGGAAAAGCTGGATTATACGCGGATTGCGCAAATCACGCAGGTTGTTCAGGGGGTCGTTCAAGAAGTGGCCAACGCGGAACAGCCCCCCGCCTGGACCGACACGCCCGAGCATTCGCTCGACGAAGTGAAGACACTGGAGCGGATCACCGGGTTGCTGCTGTCGCTCGACGATCGTGCCCGGACCCGCGGTAAAAACCGCTTGAGCGATTCCCAGCGGTTCACCGTGTCGAATATCCACACCCGTGTTCGGCAAATGCTCGAAACTGGCGAACTCGACCCCGCCGAACGTCCCTGGCTGGTCCGGTCGGCTCAGTGGATGTTACTGACGGTATTCTAGGGGTGACGTCGGTTCCGGCTGATTTGTCAGGAAGCGGTATCAAGCTCCCGCTTTCCGATGGGCGCGGCCCCATCCTGTTCATCCCTCTCATCCCCCTTATCCTGTCAAACTCTTTCCATCGGTCGTACGCAGGCTCATTCGCTGGCCGTTGGACCCATTGCGACTTCCGAACCCCTCCCGTATCCTATAGGAAAGCGCTTACCCGACCTGCGGAGTGAGACCAACGATGCTTCGGATTCTGAGTTCGCCCAAACGGATGTGTGATGGAATCACACGCCGCGACCTGCTGCAAATCGGAGGCCTGGGGGCCTGCGGGTTGGGGCTGTCGGATTTGCTTTCGCGGGAGTCGGTCGCGAACGAAGGGGCGCAGCCGGTTGGGTTTGGCCGGGCGAAGAACTGCATTCTGATTTACCTCTACGGCGCGCCGAGCCAGCTCGAAACGTTTGACATGAAGCCGGACGCGCCGATCGAGATTCGGGGCACAATGCGGCCGATTCCGTCGGTCCTTCCCGGTCTCGACGTCTGCGAGCATCTCCCCCAGATCTCGAAGATGACCGATCGCATCACCGTCGTGCGGTCGATCACCCACCCCTTCCCGATACACGGGGTCGCGTTCGCCACAACCGGTATCCCGGCGATTGATGTGGCGATGGAGCTGTTGCCCAACGACGCCCGGCACCATCCGTATTTCGGATCGGTGCTGCAATATCTCGATCAGCACAACCCGGCGATTCGGCGGACAGAAGTGCCGCAAAACGTCGCGCTTCCCTTCCCGTTTTCGAGCCAGCGCGTCGGCGAGGTGTCGCGGGCCGGCCCTTACGCGTCGTTCCTGGGTTCGACCTACAACCCCACTTGGACGGAATTCGTCGGGAAATCTTCCGGAACCGTGCAGAAGACTCTCCGCGACATGAAGGTCGACGTCCCCGATCCGTATGTCGGGTGCCAGCGCGACAGCCATTTCCGCTTCTCGGCGGCGAACCCACTTCCTGAGTTGACACTCGATCGACTCGATCGCAGGCGAACGCTGCTGACACAATTCGACGATTGTCGGCGGGAGTTTGAGGCGTCGCGCGACGGAGCGACGCTGTCGCGCTACCAGCAGCTCGCATTTTCGATGCTGACGTCGCCCAAAGTGACCGAGGCACTCGACATTCGCCGGGAGCCAGAGGCGACTCGCGATTTGTACGGCATGACATTGTTCGGCCAAGCGTGCCTCGGTGCCCGGCGGATGATTGAAGCCGGTACCCGCCTGGTCAGCGTCTTCTGGGACGA